>DMQT01000233.1:6555-12104 GCA_003455595.1 Betaproteobacteria bacterium | reverse complement strand
CGTCAGATGTGTATAAGAGACAGGGTAAACATCCCGAACCACCAACATGCAGAAATCGCATTGACTGCGATTTACGGCATTGGCCGCACTGTGTCGCGTAAAATTTGTGTAGATGCAGGTATTAATACAGCTACCAAGATCAAGGATCTGACCGACGCAGACATGGAAAAGTTGCGCGAAGGCGTAGCCAAGCACACGGTGGAGGGTGATCTGCGCCGCGAAATCTCCATGAACATTAAACGTCTCATGGATATGGGTTGCTACCGTGGCATGCGTCATCGCCGCGGCCTGCCATTGCGCGGTCAGCGTACCCGTACCAACGCTCGCACACGCAAAGGCCCGAAAAAAGCCGTTCGTGCGAGCAAATAAAGGATAAGACATGGCTAAGGCAAATATCAGAGTCCGTAAGAAAGTTAAAAAGAATGTGGCAGAAGGCATCGCCCACATTCATGCTTCCTTTAACAATACCATTGTGACCATTACTGATCGTCAGGGTAACGCATTATCCTGGGCGACCTCAGGTGGTGCGGGCTTTAAAGGTTCACGTAAGAGCACCCCATTTGCCGCACAGATTGCAGCTGAAAATGCTGGCAAGCTGGCACAGGAATGTGGCGTTAAAAATCTTGAAGTGCGTATCAAGGGCCCGGGTCCAGGCCGTGAATCGGCTGTGCGCGCACTCAATAACGCCGGTTTTAAAATCACCAGCATTTCCGATGTGACGCCAGTGCCGCATAACGGCTGCCGTCCACCCAAGAAACGCCGTATCTAAGCAGGAGTCCCAACGTGGCCAGAAACCTTGATGCAAAATGCCGCCAGTGCCGTCGCGAAGGCGAGAAGCTGTTCTTGAAAGCCGAGAAGTGCTTTACCGATAAGTGCGCGATCGAGCGTCGGCCTTACCCGCCTGGTCAGCATGGCCAGAAGAAAAACAATCGCCTTTCTGACTACGGCGTTCAGCTGCGTGAAAAACAGAAGCTGCGTCGTACTTACGGCGTGCTGGAACGTCAGTTCCGTGATCTGTACAAAGAAGCTGACCGTCAGCGCGGTGTAACCGGTGAAAACCTGTTGCAGATTCTTGAAAGCCGTCTGGATAACGTCGCTTACCGTATGGGATTCGGTGCGTCACGCGCAGAGTCGCGTCAGGTTGTGCGTCACAACAGCATCTTGGTCAACGGCAAGCGCGTTAACATTCCTTCCTATGTCGTCAAGCCTGGCGACGTTGTTGAGGTGTGTGAGAAGTCCAGACAGCAACTACGCATAAAGGCAGCGCTGCTCGCTGCGGAACAGCGTGGTTTCCCGGAGTGGGTAGAAGTCAGTGCCAAAGACATGAAGGGCACTTACAAAGCCAAGCCGCAACGTACCGAGTTGCCTGCGACCATCAACGAGCATCTCGTTGTGGAACTGTACTCCAAGTAATCTCGACGCTTTATTAGAGGGTCACCGTTTATGCAAAGCAGTACCGCTGATCTATTGAAGCCCCGTATCATCGACGTTGAAAGCGTCTCACCTCTGCGTGCCCGTGTCATCATGGAGCCGTTTGAACGTGGTTACGGGCATACGCTGGGCAATGCCCTGCGTCGTATTTTGTTGTCATCCATGCCGGGCGCTGCACCGACCCAAGTTGTTATCAGTGGCGTATTGCACGAGTATTCGGCATTGGAAGGCGTACAGGAAGATGTTGTCGATATCCTGCTGAATCTGAAGGGTATCGCGCTCAAACTGAATAACCGTAGCGAAGTGCTGTTGAAGCTGAAAAAGTCGACCGCCGGTGTTGTTACCGCCGCTGACATTGAAGCTGTGCACGACGTTGAAATTCTAAATCCGGAACACGTGATTGCCCACCTTACCAAAGGTGGCAATCTGGATATGGAAATCAAGGTGGAACTTGGACGCGGCTATCAGCCAGTGTCGGTTCGCCGTCAGGCTGAAGACACCGAGACATTGGGTGCCATCAAGCTGGATGCGTCATTCAGCCCAGTGCGTCGAGTAGCTTATGCCGTTGAAAGCGCACGTGTTGAACAGCGCACCGACTTGGATAAGCTGGTGCTCGATGTGGAAACCAACGGCACCATTGAACCGGAAGAGGCAGTGCGTTATGCAGCACGCATCCTGGTGGATCAGCTGGCACTGTTTGCTGACCTAAAAGGCACGCCGGTTGCGGCTGAATTGCCAAAGGTCGCGCAGGTCGATCCGATGTTGTTGCGTCCGGTGGATGATCTTGAATTGACCGTGCGTTCGGCGAATTGTCTGAAAGCAGAAAATATTTACTACATTGGTGATTTGATCCAGCGTAGTGAAACAGAATTGCTCAAGACGCCGAACCTGGGTCGCAAGTCCCTTAACGAAATCAAGGACGTGCTGGCTTCGAAGAGCCTCAGTCTGGGTATGAAACTCGAAAATTGGCCGCCCGCTGGCCTCGAGAAGCCGTAATTAAGCAGAAGGAATAACATCATGCGCCACCGTCTTGCCCATCGCAAATTGAATCGCACCAGTAGCCACCGTGCTGCCTTGTTGCGCAACCTGACCAACGCTTTGCTGCGTCATGAGGTGATTAAAACCACCCTGCCGAAGGCAAAAGAATTGCGTCGCGTTGCTGAGCCTATGATTACGCTGGGCAAAAAGCCCAGTCTGGCCAATCGCCGCCTGGCCTTCAACCGCCTGCGTGACCGTGAGATGGTGGTCAAGTTGTTCGATGAACTGGGCCCACGTTTTGCCACCCGTAACGGCGGCTACTTACGTATCATGAAGTTCGGTTTCCGTGACGGTGATAATGCACCGATGGCGCTAATCGAGATGGTTGATCGTGCACCAGATTCTGAAGCCGTGGAAGCCGCTGAATAAGCGTCTTGCTGGTCAACTAAAAAGCCGGGCTTGCCCGGCTTTTTAGTTTTCTGCATAGTGGTGACCTCATGCTGAAACAGAGGTAGCTCATGATTGTGCTGTTCACGGATTATGGCATCTATGACCCTTACGTTGGACAGCTCAAGGCGCGCTTGGCGACTGAAGCACCGGGTCAGTTGGTGGTCGATTTATTACATGCTGCACCGGATTTTAACGCTCACGCAGGCGCGCATCTTCTGGCGGCATTTGCCCCAACTTTCCCACCTGGCAGTGTGTTTCTTGCCGTTGTTGACCCCGGTGTGGGGACTGCACGGCATGGCGTGGTGGTGATGGCGGGAGGGCGCTGGTTCGTCGCACCTGACAATGGCCTGGCTTCCATACTGGTTGCACGCCATGCGGATAGCAAAGTGTGGCGCATAGACTGGCTGCCGGTGGCGCTATCAAGCACCTTTCATGGGCGCGATGTGTTTGCCGTCATCGCCGCCGAGATTGCACGCGGCGAATTCCCGGCCGCCAAATTATCCGAGTGCGCTAAATTGGAGGTTGAGTTTGAAGCAGGCGACTTGGCACGGGTGATCTATATTGACCACTTTGGTAACGCATTCACCGGTATTCGCGCCCAGACTGTGCCAGTGACCTCGCGGGTTGCGGCCAATCACAGCGAATTCATGCATGCAGAGGCGTTTGCCCTATGCGATAAAGGCAAGGGGTTCTGGTTTAGCAACAGCGTGGGACTGCTGGAATTGGCGGTGAATCGTGGCCATGCTGCCAGCCAGTTTGGTCTGAGCGTGGGTACCCCGGTACAAGTCCAAAAACCATATTAGTCAACCTGTCTATATCAGCAGGATGACGCGGTAGTCATTTACGTTGGTGCGCGTCGGACCGGTAAGGACGAGATCGCCCAGTGCTGCAAAAAATCCATATGTATCGTTATTTTCCAGGCAAGTCTGCGCGGCAATGCCGTTTGTCTGGCTGCGCTGTAGCGTCGTGGGCGTCAGTATGGCGCCGGCATTGTCAGCCGTGCCGTCGATACCGTCTGTATCACATGCAAGCGCCCAAACATTCGCCATGCCATCCAGCGCAATCCCCAGCGTCAGCAGGTATTCACTGTTGCGCCCACCATGTCCCTTGCCGCGCACGGCTACGGTGGTTTCGCCACCTGACAGCAAGGCTACTGGACGTGCAACGGTGGCGTATTGGTTGCGAATGCGTACAGCATGGTGCTGCGCCAGCTTGTGTGCATCACCGGTTTCGGCAGCATTGATCAGCAGCGTGTGGATGCCATGCTGTGTAAAAAAGCGTGCTGCCGCTGCCAGCATGGTGTCGGCATTGCCAATGATCTGGTTGTGGGTGCGTCCAAATCTGTCGTCACCTGGTTTAGGCGTATCGGCTATCTCGCCAGCGAGACCACGGGTCAGATGATTGGCGATGGCCTGCGGCGCGTCGCACGCATAGCGGTCAAGTATGGCGATGGCGTCGGCGTAGGTGCTGGGGTCGGGTGCGCACGGGCCAGATGCGATGTCGGTGGGGTCGTCGCCTACCACATCTGACAGGATCAGCGCGTGGACGGTAGCTGCGCCCGCTGCGTGCGCGAGTTGTCCGCCCGCGAGTTGGGTCAGGTGCTTGCGCACGGTATTGATCGCCTCAATCGGCGCGCCAGATTGCAATAACGCGCGCGTAAGCTGGCGCAGTTGCTTGAGCGTGACACCCGCCACGGGTAGGGCCAGCAGGCTCGACCCACCGCCTGAAATCAGCGCCAGCAGCATATCATCTTGGGTTAATTCCGCGGCCTGCGCGAGCATGCGGGCAGCCGCCGCCGCGCCGCGACCATCGGGTAGCGGATGGCTGGCTTCGACGATTTCGATACAGCGGCTTGGCAGGCCGTGTTGGTAACGGGTTACCACCTGCCCCGACAGCGGGGCATGGAGCGGCCAATGGGTCTCCACGGCGCGTGCCATGCTGGCCGCAGCCTTGCCACCCCCCACAACCAGGGTGCGTCCGGCCGGCGGCGCTGGCAGGCAAGGCGGCGTTAATATGAGCGGGTCAACCCCGGCCAGCGCAGCGTGGAATGAAGCAATCAGTAGTTCGCGGGGGTTCAAGGTTTCAGCAGCGGCAACAGATACATGCCAGTGTGGCTTGCCGGGTGAGTGGCCACTTGCTCCGGGGTGCCGCTTGCGACAATCTGACCGCCGCCGTCGCCGCCTTCCGGGCCGATGTCGATTACCCAATCAGCGGTTTTGATGACGTCCAGGTTGTGCTCGATCACCACCACGCTGTTGCCTTGATCGGCCAGCCGGTGCAACACCTTGAGCAACAGCGCGATGTCGTGAAAGTGCAGGCCGGTAGTAGGCTCGTCGAGAATGTACAGCGTACGTCCCGTGTCGCGCTTGGACAGTTCCAGTGACAGCTTGACGCGTTGCGCTTCGCCGCCCGACAGCGTGGTTGCCGCCTGGCCGAGCTGGATGTAGCCGAGGCCGACATCGAGCAGGGTTTGCAGTTTGCGCGCCACCACCGGTACCACACTGAAAAACGCATGTGCGTCTTCCACTGTCATCTGCAGCACTTCGTGGATAGTCTTGCCCTTGTACTGGATTTCCAGGGTTTCACGGTTGTAGCGCTTGCCGTGACAGACGTCGCACGGCACGTAAATATCCGGCATGAAGTGCATTTCCACTTTCAGCACGCCGTCGCCCTGGCACTGTCTCTTATAC
>DMQT01000233.1:1841-6503 GCA_003455595.1 Betaproteobacteria bacterium | reverse complement strand
CCGGGTTGGAGCGCGGCGTGCGCCCAATCGGGCTCTGATCGACGTTGATGACTTTATCGAACAGTTCCATCCCTTGAATATCGGCGTGCGCGGCGGGCTCGGCAGATGAGCCATACAAGTGGCGCGCCATGGCAGTGTAGAGCGTGTCATTTATCAACGTGGATTTACCCGAGCCCGATACGCCGGTGACGCATACCAGCAAACCTGCCGGTAGCGTGAGCGTGACGTTTTTCAGGTTATTGCCGCTGGCACCGCTCAACACCAGCATGCGCTCGGGGTCTGGCGTGCGGCGCTGAGCGGGCAGGGCGATGCGGCAGCGGCCGGACAGATAATCGCCGGTGAGCGAGGCCGGATTGGCGAGGATGTCTGCCGGCGTGCCTTCAGCCACCACAAAGCCGCCGTGCACGCCTGCGCCTGGGCCCATATCCACTACATAATCGGCGCTACGGATGGCGTCCTCGTCGTGCTCAACCACGATTACGGTATTGCCGATGTCACGCAGTCGCACCAGCGTTGCCAGCAGGCGGGCGTTATCGCGCTGGTGCAGGCCGATGGAAGGTTCGTCCAGCACATACATCACCCCGGTCAGGCCGGAGCCGATCTGCGAAGCCAAGCGGATGCGCTGTGCCTCACCGCCGGACAGCGTCTCGGCAGAACGATCCAGCGAAAGGTATTCCAGCCCAACGTTATTGAGAAACGTCAGCCGCGCAGCGATTTCCTTGACGATGCGGTCGGCAATCGTTTGCTTGTTGCCTTCCAGCGTCAGCGTTTCAAAGAAGGTGAGCGCCTGCTTCAGCGGCAGGCCCGACAATTTGTAAATGGTGTTGCCGCCGACAAACACGTGGCGTGCCTCACGCCGCAGGCGGGTGCCGTAGCACACCGGACAGGGTTTGTTGTTGAGGTACTTGGACAGTTCTTCGCGCACCACGTTGGAGTCGGTTTCCTTGTAGCGCCGCTCCAGGTTGGCGAGGATGCCTTCAAACGTATGGCTGCGCGGCTTGCGTTCACCGGGGTAACGGAACTCGATTTTTTCCTTGTCGTTGCCGTATAGCAAAATCTGGCGAACGGTATCGGACAGCTGCTCGAACGGCGTTTCAAGATCAAAACCGTAATGCAGCGCCAGGCTTTGCAGCATGTGGAAGTAAAACTGGTTGCGCCGATCCCAGCCCTTGATTGCGCCTGACGCCAGCGACAGGTGCGGAAATGCCACCACCCGCTTCGGGTCGAAATACTGAATCACGCCGAGGCCGTCGCACTTTGGGCAGGCGCCCATCGGGTTGTTGAAGGAGAATAGGCGCGGTTCCAGCTCCGGTAGTGAGTAGTCACATATCGGACACGAGAACTTGGCAGAGAACAGGGTTTCTTTCGCACTGTCCATTTCTACCGCCAGCGCGCGGCCATCGGCGTGGCGCAGCGCGGTCTCGAAGCTCTCGGCCAGACGCTGCTTGACGTCTGCGCGCACTTTCAAACGATCCACCACCACTTCGATGGTGTGTTTTTTATTTTTATCCAGCTTGGGCAACGCGTCCATTTCATGCACATTGCCGTCTATGCGCACGCGTACAAAACCTTGCGCACGCAGTTCGTCAAACAGGTCCACGTGCTCGCCCTTGCGCCCGACGATGAGCGGCGACAGCACCATCAGCTTGGTGTCTTCCGGTAGCGCCAGCACGTGGTCGACCATTTGCGAGACGGTTTGCGCAGTCAGGTCGATGTGGTGTTCCGGGCATTGCGGCGTGCCGACGCGGGCGAACAGCAGACGCAGATAATCGTGGATTTCCGTCACCGTACCGACGGTGGAGCGCGGATTGTGACTGGTGGCTTTCTGCTCGATGGAAATCGCCGGCGACAAGCCCTCGATCAAATCCACGTCGGGCTTTTCCATCAGCTGCAAAAACTGCCGTGCATAGGCCGACAGCGATTCCACATAACGCCGCTGCCCTTCTGCATACAAGGTGTCAAACGCCAGCGAGGATTTGCCCGAACCCGATAGCCCGGTAATAACCACCAGCCGGTTGCGCGGCAGATCGAGGTTGATGTCCTTGAGATTGTGCGTGCGTGCACCGCGAACGCGGATGAATTCCATCATTGAGAAGTGATTCTTGAAAAGACTAACCTGCTAATATACCGACTTTTACCAGCGCGCCCAAACCCATGCAGCTCTCTGAAAAGATGACCCCCACGGAACTGCGCGCCAGCGTCGGCCTGGCCAGTATTTTTGGGTTGCGGATGCTCGGCATGTTCCTGATTTTGCCGGTATTTGCGCTGTATGCCGAGCACCTGCCCGGCGGTAGCGATCACACAATGATCGGTCTGGCACTGGGCGCGTATGGCCTCACCCAGGCGCTGCTGCAATTGCCGTTCGGCATCGCCTCCGACAAATTTGGGCGCAAGCGCGTGATTTATTTCGGGCTGGCGCTATTTGCCATCGGCAGTTTCGTCGCCGCTTACGCCACCACCATCGAAGGCATCATCCTCGGCCGTGTGATTCAGGGTGCCGGCGCAATCTCGGCGGCAATCACCGCGCTGCTGGCCGATTCTACCCGAGAAGAACACCGCACCAAGGCGATGGCGATGATCGGCGGCACCATCGGCGTGACCTTTGCCGCGTCGCTGGTGCTGGGGCCGATGCTGTATCAGTTCATCGGCATACCCGGGATTTTTGCCATGACCGGCGTGCTCGCCGTGCTGGCGTTTGCGGTGGTGAAATGGGGCGTGCCGGATCCCTTGGTCAGCCGTTTTCACGCCGACGCCGAAACCAATCCCGCACGCCTTAAAGATGTGCTGCACGACACCCAGCTGCTGCGCCTGAATTTCGGCATTTTTTCGCTGCACGCTGCACAGATGGCGATGTTCGTGGTGCTGCCATTTGCCCTGCGCAACACCGGCAATCTTGATATCGACCACCAGTGGCACGTGTATCTGCCGGTGGTGCTGGTGGCGTTTGCGTTGATGATCCCGGCGATCATCTATGGCGAGACACGCGGCAAACTCAAGCAGGTATTCGTTGCCGCTGTTGCCGCCATGCTGCTCGCCCAGCTCGGCATGGCCGCCAGCATGCACCACTTCTGGGGCATCGTTGCGGCGCTCACGCTCTATTTTGTAGCCTTCAACGTGCTCGAAGCCACGCTGCCTTCGCTCATCTCCAAGCTCGCTCCCGCTACCGCCAAAGGCACCGCCATGGGCGTGTATAATACGTCTCAGTCTTTGGGGCTGTTTTTCGGCGGTGCCATGGGCGGCGTGCTGTCGCAGCATTTCGGATTTTCCGCCGTGTTCATGTTCAGCAGCGGCCTGATTCTGGCCTGGCTCATCGCTGCTGTCGGCATGCGTACCCCACCGGCGGTTAAAACCCGCATGTTCCACATTGGCGAAATCAGCCGCGAACAGGCCGGACAGCTCAGCAAACGCCTGGGCAGCCTGAGCGGCGTATTTGAAGCTGCCGTGATCGCCGAAGAAGGCGTCGCTATACTTAAAGTCGCGTTGCACGGCTGGGACGAGCAAAGCGCACTCAATCTGATAGGAGAAAAAGCATAATGGCCTCAGTCAACAAAGTCATCCTGGTTGGCAACCTCGGTAAAGACCCGGAAGTCCGTTACATGCCCAGCGGTGACGCCATGGTGAACCTGACCCTGGCAACCACTGATACCTGGAAAGACAAAAGTGGCGAAAAACAGGAACGCACCGAATGGCACCGCATCGCCATTTTCGGCAAGCTCGCAGAAGTGGCGGGGGAATATCTGAAGAAAGGCTCGCAAGTGTATTTTGAAGGCAGCCTGAAAACCCGCAAGTGGACCAATAAAGAAGGCCACGACCAGTACACCACTGAAATCATCGCGGACAAAATGCAGATGCTGGGTGGGCGCAGTGGCTCGGCCAGCATGGACAGCCAGGACAGTGGCGAGAGCCGTCGTCCGGCAGCAGCGCGGCCCGCTCCGACACCAAGCAGTAATCCATCAAAATCATCAGGCTCCAATTTTGATGATCTGGAAGACGATATTCCATTTTAGAGACTACTTGATCAGGCGCAAACAAAACCCCCGGCAAGCTTATGGCTGCCGGGGGTTTTGTTTGTGTTCCGACATTCAGTGGTGGGTGAAGAGGGTCGCAATAAGGTCTGGATCGGGTTTTGTGCCCGTGAGCAAATAGTCGATCAATGCCTGTACCGGGCGGATGGTATTGCCGAAAGGCAGCGACTCCGAGCCGCGAAAAAACAAGCCCTTATTTAAATTGCCTTTGAGCGCAGCCACCAGCTGTGAATCGATACAGAACTGTCCGGCATTTATCAGGCCGTCGCGTAGGCCGCAGTGCGTCAGACAATGCAGGCCGATAGCGCAACGCTCTGGATCGGCTTTGGCGCATGCCTGCAATCCAGATTCGCGCTTGAGGTAATTCACCAGCCAAGGGGTTTTTACCGCGCGCGCGGGCAGCCCAGCCACGCTCATGAAGGTGACGATGTCCTCGGGTTTTGCCTCGGCCAGCACGCGTTTGAAGTTGGGATGGGCGTCGCCTTCCTCAGTGACGGCAAACGGCGTGCCGAGTTGTACCGCACTCGCGCCCAACGCCAGCGCGGCAAGCAGTTTTTCATGGCTGTTGATGCCACCGCCGACGATGATGGGAAGCTGTTCACGCGTAATCCCCATGTCGTCGAACAGCTTGAAGATG
>DMQT01000233.1:0-1782 GCA_003455595.1 Betaproteobacteria bacterium | reverse complement strand
AGCGGATGCTCGATCACGATGGCGTCCGGCAGTCGTCCCTTGCGCGCCCATTTCTTCAGCACGATAGCGACGCCGCGTGCGTCCGACAGGATAGGAATCAGCGCGACATCGGGATAGCCTTCGGTCAGTTCCGGCAGATCCAGTGGCAACCCCGCGCCCATCACGATGGCCTGCGCGCCTGAGGCACACGCCTGGCGTACATAAGCCGGATGCGCGTCCACCGCCTTCATGACGTTCACCGCTACCAGGCCGTGCCCCGCCGCGATGTCGAGTGCGGCCTTGATTTCGCGATCCAGTGCAATGAGATTGAGGCGGTTGAGTTCGTCCTTGTCGCGGCAGTGCTTTGCCTGCTCCGACAGGTCGGCGTGGTGGTGGCGCAGGTCAATGCTCGCGATCGTGCCCACCGCACCCGCGTGCGCCACCGTACCCGCCAGCCGATGCGCCGACACGCCTATCCCCATGCCGCCCTGCACGATAGGCAATAGCGTGCGACCATGAAGGGTGAATGATCTGGGTGTGGTCATACTGGTCTTTCCGTCATCACCAAGTTGGTCGTTATTATAGCCATATATGGATATGGCTATCTGTTTATACTAATAAAAACTTGCAGACCTTGGATGGCAATATTAAGATACGCGTATCTTAATATAGAAGGGAGTTTTGAACATGAAGCCTATCCTTATCGCTACCGCCCTGATGAGTCTGCTGCCCCTCACCGCGCAGGCCGATAACTGGATGATGCGTGTGCGTGCCATCGACATCGCACCTCACGTCAGTACCTCGCCTTCGGTCGCCGGTCTGGACGTGTCGTCCGAATGGACGCCGGAAATTGACTTCACCTATTTCGTCACGCCGCATATCGGGATGGAGCTGATCCTCGCCACCCAGCGCCATGAAGTGACGCTGAACGGCACCAGTCTCGGCAAGCTCAGCCATCTGCCGCCCACGCTGACCGTGCAGTATCATTTTCAGCCCACGCCGACGATCAAACCTTATGTCGGCGCTGGCATAAACTACACGCATTTTTATAATGTTGATCTCGCACCGGGCCTGACCATCGACAGAAACAGCTTTGGCGGCGCTTTGCAGGCAGGGTGGACATTGCCGTTACCCAAAATGGCTATATTAACCTTGATGTCAAGAAAATCTGGATCAACACCGACATCAAGAGCGGCGGTACCAAGCTCACCAATCTGGAAATCAATCCGGTGGTCTGGGGTGTCGGTTACGGGTTCCGTTTCTGATAACAAATACAGTGAAGCAGGAACCCACCGAAGCGCCTACTCTGGGTTTTCCCTTGTTTAGCGCCGTAGGAATCCCCTTCCTTTAGGGAGGGGAGGATGTCAAATTATATTCAAGTGCATTGCCACGAGGAAAAACGATGATTCTGTCCCGCACCAGCCAGTATGCCGTACAGGCCTTGATCTACATGGCTACCCAGCCAGCCGACACGCCTGTACTGAACAAGGATATTGCCGCGCGCCTGGGCGTGCCGGCACCGTATCTGACCAAGATTCTGCAAAGCATGGTCAAGGGTAATTTGCTGGTGTCGTTTCGGGGGCGGCTGGGCGGATTTTGCTTGCGTGAGGGCGGAAAGGAAATCAGCCTCATGCAGATCGTACAACTGACCGAAGGCATGGCATTTACCGAAAGCTGTCTGCTGGGACTCAAGAAATGCAGTGCAGAAACCGCCTGTCCGCTGCATTTCCGCTGGGTGCCCGTGAAGGAAAAGATCATTGATCTGCTGCAGGAGACCACGCTGGATAAACTGGCCACAGCGGT
>DMQT01000232.1:4832-8475 GCA_003455595.1 Betaproteobacteria bacterium | reverse complement strand
CGATTATCAAACAGGACATCGAGGCTATCGGCAAGGCCCAGACTCATCTTGCGCTGGTGATGGTGCCTTACCACCTGAAGGCATACGCGGCGCTGAATCCGGCGCAGCAGACGCTTTACCGGAAATTGGTGGCTGAGCAAAAATAAAAAAACCTAAACTCATTTGAACGGTTGCGCACTCGGATAGGCATTGTGCAGACAAGACGCAGCAGGCGGCCGCATTCTACTTTGGAGTATCTGTTGCCCGCCGCCTCCGAGCGGAAAGCTGCCGACAATGAGCACTATTGCGTGCTGTATTTACCCGACAGGCGGGGCGCCATGATTACCCAAGTACACCCTTATTCGACCGCGGCACAAATGGAGCGTCGAATAACCACGCCGGCAAACGTAATTAAAGCGATTGTAGCTACGCGCTATCGTTTTGGCACACGCCTGTCCAGAAACAAAATACGCTTAAATCAACGCCCCCGGATTGAAATTTACAAAACTTAAAATCCGTTATTGATATTTACAATCGCGACAAATATTAGGAGGAAAAATGATGAAAACAGCTTTTGCTTTAATGCTAACTATCGCACTTGCACTTGCCGGATCGGGCATCACACAGGCGCAAGGGAAATTAAGTGGTGGACGTGACACGCCGGTCGAAAAAGGCGGTCCGTACGACCGGGTCTATTACCCGGAAAACGCACCCGCCCCCGGTGACGGCTCTTTCTTCCCCCAAGAGTGGTTATACGCGTACGGCAACACGGAGCGTAATGCGGGGGCGTTTAAAGCACCCAATAATGCTCCGACTTGGGTCAGGGAAGGGGTTTCCTGGCAGTTCGCTGAGGCGCGCTCATGGCCACTTGCAAATATGCCCTTCGCCAGTGAAGCGATAGGCGAAGCCAGCGGTGATACCACCATGACCCAGTGGATGGGAAATGCACTGGGCGTGACCGCCGTAGATGGCATTGTCTACGCGCAAAGCAGCGATCAATTTGTTTATGCGGTGAATGCGCGAACCGGGAAGCTAATCTGGCGCACCAGCCCCGTCGGCACAACCTTTATGGGACAGCCGCTCGTTCAGGGAGACATAGTGTATGTAAACGCCGGAACGGTCGGCTTTAACTTCTCCAATGTTCAGGCATTTGCAAAAAACGGTAGCGCAATACGAGGCGCCGGCGTGGAATTCAACGGAATTTACGCGCTGGATCGGCGGACTGGGGAATTGCTGTGGCATTTTGATACCAAGGGCGATGTAATGCCGACGCCAGCCATCAATGACGGGCAACTCGTTTTTTCAACAGGTGCCGGTGAAGTATTCGCACTTGATTCAAAATCGGGCAAACAACGCTGGATGAACAAGGTTGGCGGAATGGGCAATATGTCCAGTCCGGCAGTCTACAAGGGTAAGATTTACATCGGCATGTCGGTTCCCGCTTTCCTGTTTTGTCTTGATGCCAAGACCGGCAAGACGCTCTGGAAAGGACAAATTTCGCAAGCGGTTAATACCGGCATGGGCGATGTCTCACCGGCGATAGCCGACGGGATTGTGGTAATGGATGCCGTTTCTTCCTCAAAAACCATCAATGGCAAGGTCACCGTGGATGTTTCGGTCGGGGCTTTCGACAGTGAAACGGGAAAGCCCCTGTGGACGCATAAGATGGGACGCAGTTCCAAACCACCTGCTTTTAAGGGCGGTGTTCCAATGATTCACGGCGGCACGGTATATGTCGGTGCACCCGTCAAGAGCATCTACCAGGCGCTCGACCTAAAAACCGGCAAACTTCTCTGGACCTGGACAGTGCCAGAGCCGGGACCTGCGGGCGCGGCACGTGGTCCGGCCACCTTCTATGACGGAATGCTATACATTGCCACCGTTGGCACCGTTTACGCCGTAAATCCGAAAACCGGTGCGCTCATCGGACAAAAACATATCGGCGGGCGTTTTGGCATCGTTAGTCCGACCATCGTCGGCGGCACAATCTACCTAGGTAACTCATGGGACTGGATAATCGCGCTCCCCATATCAGAGGTGAATCCGAATTATCACCCCCTATCAAGCGGCAGGCTGAAAAACGACTAAAGAGATACGGCACATATCTCATGCATGTAGAGTATTGACAGCATGGCAACGTGTCGTTTTGGCACAAATCTGCGGAGATAGAAGAGAGCATATGGAAATTTACCTACCCTCCGATGCGAACATGCCCAATAACGCAGACCAGCTCTACGATATCCCCACTTTTGGCAACGTCAGCCTGTTGCATTTCACCGATTGTCACGCCCAGTTGCTGCCCATTTACTATCGCGAACCCAGCATTAACCTCGGCGTCGGCCGCGCTGCGGGGAAGGTGCCGCATCTGGTCGGCGTACCGCTGCTGGACGCGTACGGAATTAAAGCCGGCAGCCGGCAGGCCTATGCGTTCTCGCATCTCGATTTTCGTGCTGCGGCCCGAGCCTACGGAAAAGTAGGCGGTTTCGCGCATCTCGCCAGCCTGGTTAAGCGCCTGAAAACCAGCCGCCCCAAGGCTTTGCTGCTGGATGGCGGCGACACTTGGCAAGGCTCGGCCACGGCGCTGTGGACTGCCGGGCAGGACATGGTGGAGGCCGCGCTTGCGTTAGGCGTCGATGTCATGACTGGGCATTGGGAATTCACCCACGGTGCCGAGCGCGTATTGCATGTCGTGCGCAACGACTTCAAGGACAAGATCGCCTTTGTTGCGCAGAACATCGTAGACAAGGACAACGCCGAATCGGTATTTGATACGTATATCATCCGTGAACAGAACGGTATTCCGGTGGCTATACTCGGACAGGCATTTCCCTATACCCCCCAGGCCAATGGCGCGCAATTCACGCCGGACTGGGCGTTCGGCATCGATGAAGCGCGCCTGCAAGCGCTGGTCGACAAGGTGCGCAAAAAAGGTGCGCAAGTTGTCATCTTGCTTTCGCACAATGGCATGGACATCGACCTCAAACTGGCTGCGCGTATTTCCGGGATCGACATGATCCTGGGTGGACACACTCACGACGGCGTCCCGGTGCCGAGCGTGGTTCAAAACCCAGGCGGCGCAACCATCGTCACCAACGCCGGATCGCACGGCAAGTTTCTGGCGGTCGTCGATTTCGACGTCAAACGCGGCCGCGTCGCCGACTATCGATATCACCTGCTGCCGGTCTTTTCAGAACTGTTGCCCGCCGACTCCGCGATGCAGTCCACCATCGACCGCGTGCGTGCGCCGTTCGATGCGCGTCTGCAGGAACCCATCGCCGAGGCCCAGGAACTGCTGTACCGGCGCGGCAATTTCAACGGCTCGTGGGATCAGCTGATTGTCGAAGCGCTGATGCAGGTCAAGGATGCCGAAATCGCCTTCTCTCCCGGTTTCCGCTGGGGCACCACGCTGCTGCCCGGACAAACCATCACCCGCGAAAACTTGATGGAACAGACTGCAATTACCTACCCCGACACCTCAGTGCTGCAGATGACCGGCGCCGAAATCAAACAACACCTGGAAAAACTCTGCGACAAGCTTTTCAACGACGATCCGTATCAACACCAGGGCGGCGATATGGTGCGTACCGGCGGACTTGTTTATGCGTGTGAACCCACTGCAAAAATAAATTCGCGTATCAGCGACATGACCTTGAACGGGAAACCG
>DMQT01000232.1:0-4692 GCA_003455595.1 Betaproteobacteria bacterium | reverse complement strand
ATATCAAAAACCACACACCCAATGTGCCGCGCTTGATCGGACTGGAACACAACCCCGGCATCGCCAATGAATAGGCTGCATGATGTCCAACCGGAACACGCAGTACCCGTTCGATCTATTTTGCGCTCGGCGCAAATCTCGTTGTAGCGCGTGCCAAGCTGGTGGGTTGGGGGGTCGACGGGGTCCGGCACGAGGCTAGCCGCAGGCCTGCATTCGATCGCGGATACCGGCACAATCAGGGTTGCGCTGTTGCTGGGGCTCAATCAGGCTAAAACGCCGCCGATCACCCTGCAATATGGCGATGACGTGATAGCGCTAGTCAAGGCGCAGCTGCGCGTCACAGCCCCACCCCACACAATGCTAATTAACATAAACCGCCATGGGGACGAACTGGCGATGGCTTTTCCTCAAGTCGCATGGCTTTTCTTTGAACCTGAGCCGGAAGACAGTATCGCACCGCGCCCTTCTACACCGTCCACAGCCTGAAGATGATTCAGGCAATATTCCAAAAATGTATCAGCAGGTCGAAGCGCCGCGCTGCACCGTGATTACAGGGATGCCGCACAGGAACTGTACGAGCAGTTACTCGTGATTGGGGGATCGGCTGGTTGCGACGCAGGCTGGGACATCAGCCAATATTGACCGCCCTTCATTTTGACGCTATCCAGCCGTTAAACTCTCGACATTTATAAGGGAGAAACCATGGGCACTGCGCAACTCATCACACTCGTCATCCTGGCCGCCATCGCGCTCTACGCAATACTGCTGTACAACGGCCTGGTCACGCTCAAGCACAACGTCGGGCGCGCCTGGTCGAATATCGATGTGCTGCTCAAGCAGCGCCACGATGAACTGCCCAAACTGGTGGAAACCTGCAAACAGTACATGCAGTTCGAACAGCAGACGCTGGAAAAAGTGATGCAGGCGCGTGCCGCGGTGTTTTCCGCGCAGACTGCACATAACGTACCCGCCTTGTCTGCTGCCGAGGGCGCACTGCGCGGCAGTCTGGGTAACCTGTTTGCGGTGGTCGAAGCCTATCCCGAACTTAAGGCCAGCGATACCTTCAAGACCTTGCAGGCACGTATTTCCGGGCTGGAAAACGCCATCGCCGACCGACGCGAGTTTTACAACGACAGCGTCAATATCAACAACGTCCGCATCGAGCAGTTTCCCGATGTAGTCATCGCTCGCCTATTCAGTTTCAAGCCGTTTGATCTGTTGAAATTTGAAGCCAGCGAGACCGCAGACGTCAACATCAAAACCCTGTTCAGCTGAACATGGGCTGGTTGTCCGAGGCCATTGCCGAAGCCCGGCATGGCATCACCAATGGTGCCGTGATCATGGTCAATCTGCTGCTTCTATTCCTGGGCTGGCAGCACAGCACGCCGGTCACCTGGCACCTGGCATGGATCGCCGTCACAGCGAGCAGCGCGCTGGCCTGGCTGCTCAATCACACGCGCTACCGGCTGGTAGCCGACACCCCCACCTCGCGCGTTGTGTCTGCGCCGCAGGGCTACGCTGAATTTGCCGGGCAAGGCAGATTGATGGCGGGCGACCAGTTGTTCAGCCACCTCTCTGGCGTGCCGTGTCTGTGGTACCGCTACCGCGTTGAACGCGAGACCAACGACAATACCTGGGAACGGGTCAGCTCGGGCAGTAGCCACGACACCTTCATGCTCGACGATGGTAGCGGGCAGCTGCTGATCGACCCGGACGGTGCCGAAATCCGCACCCCTCACAAGCGTGAATGGCTGGAAGACGGCTATCGCAAAACCGAATGGCTACTGCGCCCGAATGAACCGCTGTATGGCATCGGCGAGCATGTCACGCTGGGCGGCGCCAACGCCGAACTGGATGAAAAGCAGGACATCAGCGCGCTGCTGACGCAATGGAAAAGAGACCCGACCAGCTTGCTATCGCAATTCGATAGCAATCAGGACGGCACGCTGGATGCGCGCGAATGGGCAGCCGCTGTGCTGCAAGCCAAGCGTGATATTGCCGCCGAGCACCATGAGATTCGCCTGCGCGACGGCGTCCACCTGCTGCGCAAACCGCGCGACGGGCGGCTGTTTCTGGTTGCCAGCGAACCACCCGAACAATTGGCGCAGCGCTATCGACGCTGGGGCTGGGCTCATCTGGCATTTATCCCACTGGCCTCATTTCTGCTGATACGCATCTAGGGTACTGCTTCACACTAAAAGGCACTGACAGCGAGTCCCTGATGGAGCATCTGCGTTGTGGCGCTTGGATAAGGGAATGGCCATTGCCCGCGCGCCACGCCTTGTCAGGGCGTTTTTGGACGGCTCTGTAAGCGCCTTTTAGTGTGAAGCAGTACACCCGCCCTAAAGAAAATTCCATTTGTTACGTTACCAGTAACATACCGCGATCACGACGGGATGAGAGAGCAAACATGAAAATCAGACTTCCCTTCGCATGGCAGGCTGCCCATTGGCGCAGCGCCGCATTTTTGCTGGCGTTGAGCGTGCACGGCACAGCAATGGCCGACCTTACCCTGGCCGTGGTCCGCAACCCCGATGAATCCTATGCCGATTACGACACGTCCCAGCGCTACAGCGATTTTGTGCGCCAGATCCGTGCCGCAGCGGGCACGCCAGTCAAGTTGATCCAGTACTCAAGCGCGTTTGAAGCGGCCAAAAAAGGCAAGGAAGGCAATTTTGATATGGTGCTGGCACCCAGCCACACCATTGCCAGTCTGATGCACGCCAAGTACATTCCGGTGGCTAAATTACCCGAGCAGATGGCCAGCGTCTTTATCGTGCGCAAGGACAGCCCGATCACTTCGCTCAAAAACGCCAAGGGTGCGCGTGTGGGCATGCCGAGTTTTGAATCACTCACCACCAGCCTGGCGCGTGCTGAAATCAATTTACAAGACATCCGCCCGAAGACGTATTTCACTGAAGTCAAATATCACCAGCTCGGCGATGTCGCTCTGTTTGGCCTGAAAAACCATAGCAATGACATCGCCGTGGCGCGTGAAAACGACGCCAATGCATGGCTCAAAACGAATTCTGGCCGGATAATTTTCACATCAGCCGAAGTGCCCAGACAGGGCTTTGCGATACGCGCCGACGTCCCTGCGGCAACCCAGGCGCGCATCAAAAACGCACTGCTGAACGCCAGCGTCAATCGCAATATCGCCAACGGCATGAAGTTCGCCGCCGCAGACGCCAAGGACTACAGCCACATCGGCTCGATGCTGAACACCACCCCCACCGTGCTGGCCGGTGCCAAAGTCATCAGTGTTGCGCAAGGCAAAACCCTTCTCGCCAGCAACGTGCCAGTCTACGACGTGCGTACCGAAGAACAATTCAAGACAGAGCACGTCCCCAAAGCCCTGTTTGTGCCGTATAAAGAAGTCAGCGCCAAAGAAGTCGATTTCGACGGCAGTGACGACAAGTTCGACCTGAGCAAACTGCCGGCCGACAAAACCAAACCGCTCATCATGTACTGCGACGGCACCTCCTGCTGGAAGAGCTACAAATCATCCAAACTCGCAATCAGCCATGGTTACACCAACCTGTACTGGATGCGCGGCGGCTTGCCGGAATGGAAAACTGCAGGCTATCCGACGGAGAAAAACTGAACGCTCAGCTAGGGAAAAACGGGCACCAGAAGGTGCCTTTTTTTTTGGGGGGAAGGTTACCAATCTCCCAGTGAACGATGACAGCGCCCCACTCATCCATCATTAAATCGCCCCTCACAAATTTGCAGAAAAAATCGCACCGAAACAGAATGTTAAACTTCTGATAAAACTACAGGCGAGTTCATGCTGAATAACGGTTCTAATCAGGTCTGCGACATCAAAATCAAGAGGGATGCATCATGACAGCTCCAAATGAGCTATTGGTTGCTGCAAGGCTGGCGTTTTTGCGCACCTATCTGGATGCATTTGATCAATTTCTGCCACAAACGATTGAAAATGCATTTCAAAAAGCAGATGGCAGCCGCTCTTCACTGGAGCAAAGTCAGTACCTTGCCGTGTATGGCGTGCTGCGGGAGCGTCATGTCGAGCTTAGGCAACGCCTGCACGACAGTATGGATAAACTGCTTAATCGCAGTCTGCAAACGGCTTACAGCACGTTCCGCCCGGCTTTTGCGGGGTCGGGGCAGGAAGGCGCTTTGTCGCTAGTAGAGATTTCAGTATTTGAAGGCGAGCTGCAGCTGGTTGCGTTTACCGATCGTTTTCGTAATGAGGCGGCAGAACAATTGCGTGACTTGAATATCCGTATTGCCTTGTTGTTCGGTCAAGACGATATAAAAGAACGCGAAGTCCCATTTCGCCCCTATCTGGTTTCGCGATCACTGGCCGACGCTTCTGAAAATATGGGTTTGCCAAACGAGTTAGCCCAAGTGCTGACACAATTATTGGCAACAAGCATGGAAAGCACTATCGATGGCATTTATGCCAGCGTGAATGCATTCTTTGCGCAAAACGGCGTTGCTGCTGAATTGCCGCTTAGAATCAAGAAATCGCTCAACAAAACAGCCTCAGCAAAGCCTGCTTACCCGAAGGATCAGGAATCAACTGTTACAGACGGCAAGGACGCAACACCATCGCCCGCGCACTACCGTCATAGCACCCAATCCGACGTAAATAAGATAACCAACAGAAATGCATCAACCACGGCGTCGGAACAGAGTGTAGAGCAGTTTCTGCAAACAATTAAAACC
>DMQT01000152.1:1260-7598 GCA_003455595.1 Betaproteobacteria bacterium | reverse complement strand
TAAAACCCCCACCACCAAATCCGCAAAGACAGTGGAGTCCCTCAAGCACGAGGAAGCCACGCGCAAGAACATCCCCACGGCCGAATTCCAGTCCGTGCTGGACGATGCGCAAAAGAATCCCAAACAGGTTCGCTACCCGCGCAACACCGATCTCGACCCGCAGCTTGTCTGGCGCGGCAAGGACGAGCAGGACTGGAGCGACCTCGTCGTGCACGCCCCGCCGCTCTACATCCAGGAAAAGGTGCACCCCAAGGCGCTGATCGACGACCTGCTGCGTGAGACCAAGGAGCGCGAGCACGAAGCGGGGCAGACCACCGCCGACCTCTTCGCCGACTTCAATGGCATCCCCAAGGGCGCGGACAAGACCGAGTTCTACCAGCACGACCAGAACTGGACCAACCGCATGATCCTCGGCGATTCGCTCCAGGTGATGGCCAGCCTGGCCGAGCGCGAGGGCCTGCGTGGCCAGGTGCAGTGCATCTATTTCGATCCGCCCTACGGTATCAAATTCAACAGCAATTTTCAGTGGAGCACTACCAGTAAGGACGTGAAGGACGGCAGGGCCGACCACATTACCCGCGAGCCGGAACAGGTAAAAGCATTCCGCGATACATGGCGCGACGGCATACACAGCTATCTGACCTACCTCCGTGACCGCCTGACTGTCGCGCGCGATCTCCTCACTGATTCCGGGTCGATCTTCGTCCAGATCGGCGATGAAAATGTCCACCGCGTCCGGGCGGTCATGGATGAGGTGTTTGGCGAGGACAACTTTGTAAGCCTAATCACATTTACCAAGGCGGAAGGTCTATCTGACAAGTCATTCAGTAACGTAACGGATTTTGTAATCTGGTTTGCAAAGCACAAGTCCGCGATCAAATATCGGGACCTGAAAACAGGCAAGAAACCGGGTGAAGCGGGAGCGACTGGGTACATACTTCTTGAGGATTTATTTAGAACACATTGGCGTTCTGCAACGCCAGACGAGATTTCTGCCGGCGTAGTAAACGGCTACACATTTTTTGACGACCAGCCTTTGATTTCCCAGGACGAGATGGAGGGTGGACAAGAGGCTTTTGAATTCCAAGGGGAAAAGTTTTTCCCAGCTAAAGGGCGTCACTGGACTACCGGCAAGGATATGTCGAAGTTGGAGCGCGTAACACGAGCCAATCGGATTATCCAACGCGGCAATCGTGTTGAATGGAAACGCTACATCACGGAGGTGGCCGGAACCCCACTAAACAACGTCTGGCTGGGGATGGGGGACCGTGGTTTTACCGGTGACAACAAAGTGTATGTTGTTCAAACAGCACCAGAGGTCATCAAGAGATGCATGCTCATGTGTTCCGATCCCGGAGACCTCGTGTTCGACCCGACCTGCGGTTCCGGTACCACCGCCACCGTAGCCGAACAATGGGGCCGGCGCTGGATCACGATTGATACCTCGCGTGTTGCGCTGGCCTTGGCTCGTGCCCGCATCATGGGTGCACGCTATCCGTTTTACCTCCTCGCCGATTCGCGTGAAGGCCAGATCAAAGAGGCCGAAGTCACCCGCACTGCACCGAGTTCGCAACCGGTGCAGGGCAACATCCGTCACGGTTTCGTCTATGAGCGCATGCCACATATCACCCTGGGTGCCATCGCCAACAACCTTGAGATCGATGTCATCTGGGAGCAATGGCAGGCGAAGCTGGAGCCCTTACGCGAGGCGCTGAACGCCGCGCTCAAGAAGGCCTGGCAGGAGTGGGAGATTCCGCGCGAGGCCGACAAGGCGTGGCCAGACTCCACGAAAAAGATGCACGCTGACTGGTGGCAGGCGCGCATCGCCCGGCAGAAGGAAATTGACGCCTCGATCGCCGCCAAGGCCGAGTTTGAATACCTCTACGACAAGCCTTTTGATAACAAGAAGTGCGTGCGCGTCGCCGGCCCCTTCACCGTCGAAAGCCTCAGCCCGCATCGCATGCTGGGTGTGGATGAGAATGACGAGCTGATCGACACTCTGCGCGAACCGGACGCCGACTATGCGGCGAAGCAATCCTTCCCGCAGATGATCCTGGACAATCTCAAGACCGCCGGCGTGCAGCAGGCGCACAAGGAAGACCGCATCACCTTCACCGCGCTGACCCCGTGGCCGGGCGATCTGGTCTGCGCCGAGGGGCGCTATATCGAGGGCGGCGTGCCAGATCAGAAACTCGGTGCTGGCGACACGGCGGCGGGAACAGAAAAACGCGCCGCGATCTTCATCGGCCCCGAGTTCGGCACCGTGCAGCGCGCCGACCTGGTCGCCGCCGCCCGTGAGGCGGGCGATGCCGGCTTCGATGTGCTGATCGCCTGTGCCTTCAACTACGAGGCGCACGCCACCGAGTTCAGCAAGCTGGGCCGCATCCCCGTGCTCAAGGCGCGCATGAACGCCGACCTGCACATGGCCGAGGACTTGAAAAATACCGGCAAGGGCAACCTCTTCGTCATCTTCGGCGAGCCGGATATCACCCTCTTGCGAGACGACGAAAATGCGCCGGACGGCAAGCTGCGCGTGAAAGTGAATGGCGTCGACGTTTTCAAACCCCAGACCGGCGAAGTCGTCAGCAACGGCGCCGACGGCATCGCCTGCTGGTTCATCGACACCGACTACAACGAAGAAAGCTTCTTCGTCCGCCACGCCTACTTCCTCGGCGCCAACGACCCCTACAGCGCGCTAAAAACCACCCTCAAAGCCGAAATCAACATTGAGGCCTGGGCCACGCTGAACAGCGACACCTCACGCGCCTTCCCAAAACCGAAAAACGGCCGGATCGCGGTGAAGGTCATCAATCATCTTGGGGATGAGGTGATGAAGGTGTTCAGGGTGGGGCAGTGAGATGACAGTGAATACCGACAACGAGATATTCGCATTCGTACTGATGCCGTTCGACAAGGCATTTGAAGACATCTACAAACTCGGTATTAAGGAGACAGCGATTACTCTTGGCATTCTTGCCGAGAGAGTCGACGAACAGTTTTATCAGGAAGGAATTCTCGAGCGAATATACCGCCAGATCGAACTTGCCGATCTGATTGTTGCCGACATGACGGGGCAAAATTCTAATGTCTTTTATGAGGTTGGCTACGCACATGCCAAAGGAAAGCTCTGCATCCTTCTCACTCAAAAGGCTGAAGACATACCCTTTGATCTCAAGCATCATCGCCATATCGTTTATGGCGCTTCGATTGGCGAGCTTCGTACCCAACTTGCCGAAGAGATGGCTTGGGCGAAGAGTCAAATCGATACCATTCGATCTAGCCGTATCAAAGTCACACTGAAGGATGCTACCGGGCTGCTTGAGAAGTCGAGGTTCATTGCCTCGGGTACCGTCGACTTCAAGATTGACCTTCACAACGAAACATCGAATACGTCAGCAGAAATCGATGCCATCTACTTTTATTCCAGCAAGGGATGGACATTGCGCCAAGATGGAAAAGAATGTCCTTCAACCGATTCTGATCTCCCCGATTTTCCTGCGCGTCACTTTCTTACGCCGCCAGTGCGCCGTTTGAACAAGAAATCTTGGGCACAAGTGAAATTCTCCGCCAAGCGGTTTCTTGCGTTTGCCTCGAAAGGACAAGAACTAAAGGACTCATACAGACTCACAGGTAAGTCTCTTATTCGACTTGTGACCGTCGAAGGTAATTTCGACTATGAGTTTCCTCTTGATGTGTTACTTGATGAAGTTCCGTTCTAGCCATCAATTCACCATGTTCGAGAAGCTGCCGAAAGTCGGCGCTAGCGAGACGGCGTTTGACTAATACCATGACCGCCCCCCGCCAATTCCTGATCTACCAAAGCGAAGACGGCTCCACTCGGATCGACGTGATGCTGGAGGCGGAAACCCTGTGGCTGAACCAGAAGCAGTTGACCGAGTTGTTCGGCAAGGCCAAGGGGACGGTCAGCGAGCACATCAAGCACATCTTCGAGGATGGTGAACTCGATGAAAATTCAGTTGTTCGGTTTTTCCGAACAACTGCCGCAGACCTGAAAAGGTGATGGCCTGAAGCTACGAGGAAGAAGGTGTTGTGCGCCAATTTATACTGAGTTATTATTGATTTCGTATATATATAGATATAAATAGGTATAAAAGCCATGGACTCCATCAAAAACCCGTTCTCTCCCGGTGCCGGTTCTCCACCTCCCGAGTTGGTCGGACGAGATCCAATTCTTGAACAGGCGCGAATTCTGTTGGGCAGAGTGAAACAGAAAAAATCCGAGAAAAGCATGTTGCTGACTGGGTTGCGCGGGGTGGGCAAAACTGTGCTGTTGAACGAGATCAAGCGCATGGCCGACAAAGAGGGGTATCACACCATTTTTATCGAAGCGCACGAAGGCAAAGCCTTCGGCCCGCTGATTGCGCCGTATTTGCGCAGCCTTCTCTATGATTTGGACCGGATTGCTGGAACCGGGGACAAAGTCAAGCGAGGCCTGGCTGTATTGCGCAGTTTTATCGGTGGCCTCAAATTAACTATGGGTGATATCAGCATCGGGTTGGATATCGATCCGGAAAAGGGATCAGCGGATAGCGGCGATTTGGAAATCGACCTGTCGAATCTTTTTGTTGCTATCGGCGAAGCCGCCGAGGATCGCAAGAGCGCAGTGGCTATCTTCATCGATGAGATTCAATATCTCAGCCAGAAAGAGTTGGGCGCGCTCATCATGGCGATGCATAAAATGCAACAGCGCCAATTACCAGTGGTATTGCTGGGCGCTGGCCTGCCCATTCTTCCAGGCATGGCTGGCGAATCGAAGTCATATGCCGAGCGGCTGTTCAGTTTTCCAATTATCGGCGCACTCTCGCAAGAAAATTCTGCGAAAGCATTGCAAGAACCCGCACAAGCCGCTGGGGTCGCTTTTGAGGTGGCCGCGTTGGATGAGGTTTTTCATCTGACCAAGGGGTATCCATATTTTCTTCAGGAGTGGGGCTACGTGGCATGGAACCTGGCAATGGAAAGCCCAATTACCTTGCAGGTTGTCCGGGATGCTAAAAATATGGTTATTCCACGACTCGACGAAAATTTTTTCCGTGTGCGCTTTGATCGGCTGACACCCAGCGAAAAGAATTTCTTGCGAGCAATCGCTGAACTCGGTCCGGGCGCGCATCGCACTGGGGATATTGCTGAAATTCTGAAAGTTAAGGTGACTAGCCTAGGCCCTGTCCGCGCCAAGCTAATCAATAAAGGAATGATCTACAGCCCTGCACACGGCGACATGGATTTCACTGTTCCACTCTTTGATGACTTCATGATTCGCGCAATACCCACATTTAAACGGTAGCCGCTACTGTGGACTTCCGCATCGCCGACACCTTTACCGACAGCCTCACCAGGCTTACAGGCGAGGAACAAAAACTAGCCAAGACCACGGCCTTCGATCTGCAACTGAACCCGTCTAGTCCAGGGCTCAGCTTCCACAAACTCGACCGTGCAAAGGACAAGAACTTCTGGTCGGTGCGGGTGGGCAGCGATATCCGGTTGATCGTGCACAAGAGTGAGGCGAGCCTGCTGCTCTGCTATGTGGATCACCACGACAAGGCCTATGACTGGGCCGAGCGGCGCAAGCTGGAAACGCACCCGAAGACAGGTGCCGCGCAGTGGGTGGAAATACGCGAGACGGTGCAGGAAATTGTGGTGCCGGTGTACGTGCAAAGTGCGGTTCAGGCGGAACGGGTTCTGCCGACTGCGGCTGCGCCCGCACCGAAACCGCTATTCATCACCCTGGCCGATGATGAACTGCTCGGCTATGGTGTCCCGGCCGAGTGGCTGGCCGACGTGAAGACCGCAACCGAGGACACGCTGCTTGCCCTGATCGACCACTTGCCCGCCGAGGCGGCGGAGGCGCTGCTGGAACTGGCGACGGGGGGCAAGCCTCGCGTGCCGGCGCAACCTGCGGCGACAGCGAATCCCTTCGACCATCCCGATGCCCAGCGCCGCTTCCGCGTGATGACCAATGTGGAGGAGTTGCAGCGCGCGCTCGATTTCCCGTGGGAGAAATGGACTGTTTTCCTGCATCCAGAGCAGCGGCAATGGGTGGAACGCGACTACGCCGGGCCTGCGCGCGTTTCCGGTTCGGCGGGCACGGGCAAGACCATTGTGGCATTGCATCGGGCCGCCTACCTGGCGCGCACCCATCCCGATGCCCGTGTGCTGCTGACAACCTTCTCCGACACGCTGGCGAGTGCGCTGCATACCAAATTGAAGCGGCTGCTGGGCAACGAGCCGCGCCTTGCGGAACGCATGGATGTCTATTCGCTGGAAGCTATCGGCCTGCGCCTCTACAAGGCTCACGTTGGACAGGTGACACTCGCGGATCG
>DMQT01000152.1:0-1198 GCA_003455595.1 Betaproteobacteria bacterium | reverse complement strand
GTTTGCATTTTTTGCTGACGGAATGGGAGCAGGTGGTGGACGCCTGGCAGTTGGCAAGTTGGGAGGCATACCGCGATGTTGTCCGGCTCGGCCGCAAGACCCGCCTGCCGGAGGCGCAGCGTGCGGTGTTGTGGTCTATTTTCGAACAGGTTCGTGCCGCGTTGAAGACGCGCAAGCAGGTGACTCAGTCCGAGCTATTCACGACGCTGGCCGCTACGATTGCGGCAGGCAAAAAGGTGGTGTTCGAATTCGTTGTGGTGGATGAGGCGCAAGACATCGGTGTTGCCCACCTGCGGTTTCTCGCTGCATTGGGCGGTGGCCGACCGAACGCTCTGTTCTTCGCTGGTGATCTTGGGCAACGCATTTTCCAGCAACCGTTTTCGTGGAAGTCGCTGGGCGTGGACATCCGTGGAAGGTCGCGCACCTTGCGTGTCAATTACCGCACCTCTCACCAGATTCGCACGCAGGCGGACCGGCTGCTCGGCCCGGTGGTGACCGACGTGGATGGCAACAGCGAGGACCGGAGCGACACGGTTTCCGTGTTCAACGGCCCGCCACCGACGATTCGAATCTTCAAGGACGAGAGCGAGGAGATCAACAACGTCGGCAACTGGATTGCGGAGCGGGTGGATGATGGCGTGCTGTCGCACGAATTTGGCGTTTTCGTCCGCTCTACAGCGCAACTCTATCGCGCCGAGGCGGCTGTCAAGGCGGCAGGCCTGGCCTGCAAGGTTCTCGATCAACACGTTGAGACGATCAGCGGACATGTCTCGATCAGCACCATGCATCTTGCCAAGGGACTGGAGTTTCGTGCCGTGGTGGTGATGGCTTGCGACGACGAGATCATTCCCTTGCAGGAGCGTATCGAAACAGTGGGTGACGACGCCGATCTGCAAGAGGTGTATGACACCGAGCGTCATCTGCTCTACGTCGCCTGCACGCGGGCGCGGGATCATCTGCTGGTGACGAGCGTTGAACCTGCTTCAGAATTTCTCGATGATTTGAGAGGATGAGAAAACCCCCTGCGTCACGCAATGCTTTGCGTGACGCAGGGGGTTCGGTAAAAAGTCGGCGCTGGCGACACGCCGACATTGAGACTTATACCGTCACCGTATCCGCTACCTCGGTGAACTCCTTGATCGGGTCGAAATTCATGTAGCGATACACATCGGCGGCTTTGGCGTTGACCACTTGCACT
>DMQT01000001.1 GCA_003455595.1 Betaproteobacteria bacterium | reverse complement strand
TTTGTCCGGTCTGTCGAGCGAAGCTTGGGACTGCACGAGCCGGGTTAGAAAAGCTCATCAGCGCCACTGACAATGATGGCACCAAGAGCAGCCAGTATTTAATGTTCAATTTCGAGCTCATCGACCTCCCCTTTCAATTGATACATCACTAAAGAAATATATTCTCAACTGTTTATGATGCTAGGCTATCTTCAAGGGAGACAATCATGATCTGGATCAATAAAATGAACGAAAACGCACCCTGGATAGGCAATGTTTTTCGGAGGCGCTTGCCTGCAGGCAGATCGCGTTGGAACGCATGTACCTCTAAGCAGCAGTATGGAAAACCATTCCGACCGATCGTCCGAATCGACCAAGCGGCGCCGATGCAGTAAAATTTTCCCGGAACATGCAGCACATTATGAATCGAGTACCTCCTTGCCAGCATGCTCGCCCACAATGGGCAGACAAAATGCTGGATATACCTACCCGAGCCGGAGCAGCTTATGCCAAAGCGATATGACAGGACCGCCTCAGCACCGACTTTGGAATTCATGAGGTGCAAAGACTGCGACATGTACGGATTGTGCCGCCTGGCGAGTAATGGTGAAGATGCAAACGTCACCAATGCGCTGGTCAAGCGGCGATTTGTATTGAGACGCGGGGAATATCTATACCGGAGTGGCGATTCATTCCACGAGATCTATGCGGTTCGCCATGGATCGATAAAAACATATATATACAGCGATGATGGCAAAACCCAAATTACCGGCTTTCACGGACACGGCGAGATAGTCGGGCTGGACGCCCTCGATGGCATGCGCTTTGCGAGCGAAGCCATCGTGCTTGAAACAACGAATATCTGCGAGGTATCGTTTCCGCATTTCCAGGAGTTGAGCAGAAATATTCCCGAATTGCAGAACCAGATGCTCGCCATCATGAGTCACGCCATACTCCGTGGTCAGCAGATGATGCTGCTACTTGGAAAAAAGAACGCGACCGAGAGGCTGGCAACATACCTGATGAGTATCAGTCGGAAAATTGATAAGAATAAACTGTCCCTCCCCTCTTATAAGCTAACCATGTCGCGCAGGGATGTCGGCAATTATCTTGGACTGACTCAAGAAACGGTTTGCCGCATTCTGGCGCGCTTTCAGGAGGACGGCATTATCAAGGTTGAGGGGAAATATATATATTTTTTCGATATAGATAGACTAACTGAACTGACTTCGCAAGGCCGGACAGAGCATGTAGCGGACTTATTTGAACCAAGTCCGCGCTGTTTAACTTAAGCCGCCTGCGCAAACCGACGGTGCGTGCAGGGCAGTGTCAATAGAAGGCCTTCAACTTTGCTTGGTCCCTTGCCCAACACTGCGCCATCGAGGACAACGTCAGCTACTCGCACGCCGATGATTTCCGACACGCGTGCACCCATGTTGCAGCGTTGCATTTCTTAATGCGCATGCTTTGCGACATAGGTTTTGCGAGTACGGCGCGAGCCTGGACGCTGTTTCTGGATAATAACGCCCTTCACTACGGATAGATCCGATATGAGCGCATCCTCGTAGTGGGTGTTGAGCGGATGCAGGTACCAGTCACCCTCCCGCCGCACCAGTTGGCGGAAGATGTATTCCTCGTTGTGAAAGGCCAGCACAAAGGAACCATCCGTCGTCAGGCCTTCCGGCTCGATGATGATGATTTCGCCTTCCTCGAATTCCGGCACCATGCTGTCACCCAGCACCATCAGGGCAAAGGGTTCGGCACCCGCGCAGGTGCTTATGCTGGCATCGACGGATTGCTGGGGCACAAGCGGGATGATTTTCCTGGTCGAAGTCATATTGCTCTGTCCTCCTCATAATTAGGATAAATACATTACCCACGTGGCGACTACAAACCAGCAGGGATTTCCTCCAAATAGGCAGTTGTTGCAGCTTGGCCGTGCGAGGCTTTCCAAGTTAGCGTTCGATCTTGCGAAACAGCCCCTTCTGAATGGCAAACCGGATTTGCGATAGGCTATGTCCGAAGATAGCGTTCATGCGGATGCGCTATTGTGCTTCGATAACCCAATGATGCCAGTTTACGCAGGCAGCGCCTACCCATTTCATCCCTAACAAACCGACGGAAAATTTGGCATGGAGTGTAGGTCTTGCAAGAAACTCAAGCGATAAAATTTCTTCAGCAACGCAGTATCGCAACGGCGTTTGGATTTATAGTGTTGGCAATTTCAATGCGTTGTTGTATGTCGCAGAGCGAAAACAGCGCGACCAGGCGTTGGCTGGCATACGCTCAGAGCAATGAATCTACCCATCATGGCAGGCTTCAGGAGAGGAAATCATGCAAGATATTAGCGGCCCTTCTGCCGAGCATTCCGAATCGGTTACAGACCAGGGGCTATACAAGCTGCCTGCGTTGCGGGTGCTATCCGAAATCGCCACCTCGCTCAGCACCAATGTCGATATCGAACGGCTGCTGGAGCGCTTCCTCTCCACCATGGTGCGACTGGCCGGCGCGGGCGCCGGTGCAGTGCGCGTGCTTACCGACGACGGCGCTGGGCTGCGACTGATTGGCTCCATCGGCCTGCCGGAGGAAATGCTGGAGCGGGAGCGCATCGTTCCCCTGGGCTGTGGCGTCTGCGGCCAGGCAGTGCATAATTCAGCGACGCGCAGTACTGAAGCGGTGCATATATGCAAGAAAAACTCGGGCCTGGCGTTTTTCGGCGACCGCTGCGTGAGCTTTGTGGCCGTACCCTTGCGGCACAAGGGCCGCGTGCTGGGGGTTTATAACCTGTTCATGTTTGCCGACGCCCCACCCATTCCGGAAGAGGTACGGTTGCTGTTCTCCTCCATCAGCGAACATCTGGGGATGGCCCTGGAAAACGTACGTCTGACTCAAGAAAACATGCGCATCAGTCTGATGAACGAGCGGCAGATGCTGTCCAACGAAATCCACGACTCGCTCGCCCAAACCCTGGCCTACATGAACATTCGCCTGGAGATGCTCAAGGAGTCCGTGAACACAGGGGATAAGCAATTTACCGAAAAATATCTTGGTGACATGGAAGATGCCCTGGAGTCCGCTTATTCCGGCCTGCGCGAACTGCTCACCCAGTTTCATCACCGCATGGATCCGCGCGGCCTGGTGCCTGCCCTGCAGGATCTGCTGGCCCGAGCGTGCAAAAAAACCGAAGCCAAAGTGGATTTCGTCAACCACACC
>DMQT01000316.1:2071-3832 GCA_003455595.1 Betaproteobacteria bacterium | reverse complement strand
AGCTCGCGCCCGCCCAGCTTGCCGTAGCCGATGATGGCAAAGCGCGGCACATCAAGGTGACGCTTGCGCACCCCGGCCCAGGCCAACGGCAGGGTGGCGTCGAGGATCAGCCCGGCCAGATCGGACAGATGGTCGGACAAGGTCTCGAGTGGCAGCACCCCGGCCAGATCCTGCGCCAGCAGATGAAATGTGACGCGCTGGCGGAACTGGCGCATGGCGTCCATCTGGCGCTCGGTGTCGCCGTCGAGTGCCTGCATTTGCGCGGCCAGTTCGGATCGTAGCGCGGGCCAGTCGGGCGGGGCGTAAAGCAGGCGGGTGTCAAGCAACTCGTCCAGCAGCATCGGGTTTTGCGCCAGGTATTGCGCGGCCCAAGGGCTGGCGCTGCACAGGCGGGCGACGCGTTGCAGGCTGGCCGGATATTCCACCAGCAACGCCAGATACGAGGCACGCCGCGCCACGGTTTCGAGCAAATCCAGCACGCGTGCGAGGGTGAGGTCGGGCTGTTTGCATCTGGCCGCCACTTCGATCAGCCCCGGCATCAATGTGTCGAAGCGGGCGCGGTTGCTGGCGGGCAGGGTGGTGTAGCGATGGCTGCTGCGAATTTGTTGGAGGCGCTGGTTCACGGCGGCGGGGTCGTTGTAGCCCAACCCGGCGAGCAGCGCCTGCGCGTCGTTATCCAGCAATGCGCCTTGCCACAAACCTGCCAATGGATGGTCACCGCCCTCGGATTGCGGTGCGGCGAACACTTGGTCGAAATGGCGCGAAACATGGTTGCGATGCTGGTTGAGCGCGGCAAGAAACCCGGCGTAATCGGCGAACCCCATGCTGCTGGCGATGTGGGCCTGATCGTCAGCTTGGTTCGGCAGGGTCTGGGTCTGCGCGTCGTCCAGGTATTGCAGGCGGTGCTCCAGATTGCGCAAGAAAACATAGGCGCTGCTGAGTGCCGCCACCGCATCGTCAGGCAGCAGGCCGCGTGCCGCGAGCATGGGCAACACGTTCAGCGTGGCGCGGGTTTGCAACGCTGGCACGCGGCCGCCACGGATGAGCTGGAACACCTGGGCAATGAATTCGATTTCGCGGATGCCGCCGGGGCCGAGCTTGATGTTGTCGACGCGGTCGCGGCGGATGACTTCGCGGCGGATCTGCGCGTGCAGCTCGCGCATCGCGGCAAAGGCGTTGAAATCGAGGTATTTGCGGAATACAAACGGGCGCACGATGGCGTTCAACTCATCCAGCCGGGTGCCGGTGAGCGCGCGTCCCTTGATCCAGGCGTAGCGCTCCCACTCGCGCCCGTGCGCCACCAGATAATCCTCGAACGCCGGGTAGCTCATCGCCAGCGGACCCGATTCGCCCCATGGCCGCAGCCGCGTATCGACGCGAAACACAAAGCCGTCGGCGGTCATGTCGGAGATCACCAGGCTGAGCTTTTTGCCCAGCAGCACGAAAAATTCGTGGTGCGACAGCGGCTTGTCACCGGTGGTTTGACCTTCGTCCGGGTAGAGGTACACCAGGTCGATGTCCGACGACGCATTCAGCTCATTGCCGCCGAGTTTGCCCATGCCCACCACCACCAATTGCATGGGCGTGGCGTCCGGGTTCATCGGCTGGCCGTGTTTATCTGCCAGCCAGACGGTCAGGTGGCTCAGCGCAAAGCGCAGGCTGACTTCGGCCAGCGCGGTGCAGGTGGCGGTGACCTCGCGCAGATCCGCCAGCGCGCCCAAATCGCGCACAATCAACCGCGCCATCACCGCCTGACGCAGC
>DMQT01000316.1:0-1916 GCA_003455595.1 Betaproteobacteria bacterium | reverse complement strand
GGTTAAAATCAGTAACAGTCAAAAATAACCAAGGAGTAGCGCATGGCCGGCATCGAATCAGTATTACAGGAAACGCGTGTATTTCAGCCGTCTGCCGCGTTTGTGGCGCAGGCCAATGTGTCTGGCATCGAGGCGTACCGCGCCTTATGTGCGCGTGCCGAGGCCGATTATGAAGGCTACTGGGCCGATCTGGCGCGCCAGTTCATCAGCTGGAAAACCCCGTTTACGCAGGTGCTCGACGAATCCCGGGCACCGTTCTACCGCTGGTTTTACGACGGTACGCTGAATGTCTCGTACAACTGCATCGACCGCCATCTGCCTGCGCGTGCCGACAAAACCGCGCTGATTTTCGAAGCCGACGACGGCGCGGTGGCGCGCGTGACCTATCAGGAACTGTACCAGCGCGTGTGCGTGTTCGCCAATGCCCTGAAAGCGCGCGGCGTGGTCAAAGGCGACCGTGTCATTATCTACATGCCGATGAGCGTGGATGGGGTGGTGGCGATGCAGGCGTGCGCGCGCATTGGCGCGATTCATTCGGTGGTGTTCGGCGGCTTTTCCGCCAAATCGCTGCACGAGCGCATCATCGACGCGGGTGCCAAGCTGATTATTACTGCGGATGGCGGGTTTCGCGGCGGCCGCAGCGTGGCGCTCAAGGCGGCAGTGGACGACGCCATCGCGCTGGGTGGTACCGAGTGTGTTGAAAGCGTCATTGTGTATCAGCGCAGCGGCGGCGAGGTGGCGTGGCACGCGCAGCGCGACGTGTGGTGGCACGATGCAATCGTTGGCCAGCCGCAGCACTGTGAGCCGGAATGGGTCAGTGCCGAACATCCGCTGTTCATCCTGTACACCTCGGGTTCGACCGGCAAGCCCAAGGGCGTGCAGCATTCCAGCGGCGGCTATCTGCTGGGTGCCATCGTGTCGATGCAATGGGTGTTCGACGCCAAGCCGGAGACCGACGTGTTCTGGTGTACCGCCGACGTGGGCTGGATTACCGGCCACAGTTATGTGGCGTACGGCCCGCTGGCGCTGGGCATGACCGAGGTGATTTTCGAGGGCGTGCCGACTTATCCCGACGCCGGGCGCTTCTGGAAAATGATCCAGGATCACAAAGTCACCACGTTCTATACCGCGCCTACCGCGATTCGTTCGCTGATCAAGCTGGGCGGCGAACTGCCCCGGCAATACGATTTGTCGAGCCTGCGTTTATTGGGCACGGTGGGCGAGCCGATCAATCCGGAAGCATGGATGTGGTACTACGAAACTGTCGGGCAAAGCCGCTGTCCGATAGTCGATACCTGGTGGCAGACTGAAACCGGCAGCCACATGATTGCGCCGTTGCCGGGTGCGGTGGCGACCAAGCCCGGTTCGTGCACGCTGCCGCTGCCCGGCATCATGGCGGCGGTGGTGGACGAGCATGGCGGCAGCCTGCCGCTGGGGCAGGGCGGCTATCTGGTCATCAAGCGGCCGTTTCCGTCCTTGCTGCGTACGTTGTGGAACGACCCGGAGCGCTATAAGCAGGCGTATTTCCCGCCGGAGATGGGTGGAAAAACTTATCTGGCAGGCGATTCCGCGCACCGCGAAGAGGATGGCTATTTCTGGATCATGGGGCGTATCGACGACGTGCTGAACGTGTCCGGCCACCGTTTGGGTACGATGGAAATTGAATCGGCGCTGGTGTCCAACCCGCTGGTGGCTGAGGCTGCCATCGTCGGCAAGCCGCACGACATCAAGGGCGAAGCGGTGGTGGCGTTTGTGGTATTGAAGGGCGCGCGTCCGACGGGCGAGGCGGCCAGGCAGATTGTTGCGGAACTGCGCGAGTGGGTGGGCAAGGAAATCGGCCCGATTGCCAAGCCCGACGAAATCCGCTTTGGCGACAACCTGCCCAAGACCCGCTCCGGCAAGATCATGCGCCGCCT
>DMQT01000223.1 GCA_003455595.1 Betaproteobacteria bacterium | reverse complement strand
GCGTTCTCCGCTGCCGTCAAGGGCGCCTACCATGACACCTGCGCTATGACCTGGCTGAAGATCATTAACGGTGGTGGTCGGTCGGAAGTGCAGGCCGCCCACATCCGCCCGGTCGAACGAAAAGGGCCGGACAGCGTGAGAAACGGGATTGCGCTGTCCGGCACGGTCCACTGGATGTTTGATCGTGGCCTGATTTCCGTGGACGACGATTACAGCCTGCTACTCGCGAAAGATCGCCTTCCCGATACGGTGGAGCGACTGCTTGGCGGCAATAGGACGTTACTGCTCCCAGAACGCATGGAAATGCGTCCGCATCCTAAGTTTCTCGATTACCACTGTCAGGAAATCTTCAAGGGTTAGGAGAGGGTTTCTCCAGTTATGTTCTCGCCATCTTGGATGACGTGACTGACCGCATTCTGGGCCTGCTTGAAAATCCGCAGAAGCCTGACAGGTAGGACTGGCGCGACATAGTGGTCAGTCATGTCCGGTCTGGAAAGACCGCCAACTAAAAGACCGCCAACTATACGGGGCTGATCTGGTTAAACTCAGAAACTTCTTTTTCATGCCTCATTTAGTTTTATCTCAGCAGCCTTCTTGTGAGTAACGATCTCATGTCTTTTCTAGTGTCACAAACAATGTGAATGTAGATCGTTTCTTGTCTGACTTCATAAACAATTCTGTTCATGCCAGATAAAACCTGGCGAAATTGAGTCAGGTTCAAGCTCTCAATCTCTTCAGGAATTTTACCCTCAAGAGGAAAAGTCGCCAGCGTGTTCACCGTGTCTTTAATCTTGCCGTAGCTGGCTTGCCAAATATCCTTGCCGAAGTTCTTGAGGATATAAGCTTTCAATTCCTTCAAGTCTTGCTCTGCTGAATGCAGAAAGACGACCCGAAAGCTCATTCGGCATCTTCCTTGTCCAGTTCGGCAAACACTTCATGAGCGGGTCGGAAGTGTGCTTGCTCAATGTCACAGTTGCCAAGCGCAAGAATCTTCAAAAGAGCCAGGGTCTCTTCGTGCTCTTCATAGGAACGAACATCCATGACGACGAGCTTTGCCTCACCGTTTTGGGTGATGAGCATGGGTTCACGGCTCTCAGAGATGACCTTGACGATCTCTGCTGCATGGCTCTTGAGGTAACTGATGGGCTTGACCTGGGTAGAAAACTTCATGGCGCGCTCCGGGTGGATGACTAGCAATAGGACTGATTTTAGTCCATATTCGGTCTCAGGCACAGCAATCTCACTTGACCTGAACAGGTTTAGGACCATGCGCCTGACGCAAGCCTTGCGTTAAGCTGTTGCAGCCTAACGATTGAATCTCAAAATCACAAAAAAAGGCAGCCTAAGCTGCCTTTTCCATTCATCGAAATGTACAAAAATCAGGCAGCAACGCGCCGTTTGAACTCGCCGGTACGGGTGTCAATCTCGATCTTATCGCCAATCTCCACAAACGCTGCCACAGGCAACTCAAACCCGGTGGTAATTTTGGCAGGCTTGAGCACTTTACCGGAGGTATCCCCACGCACGGCGGGTTCGGTGTAGGTGACTTCGCGCACGACGGTGGTCGGCATGTCGACGGAGATGGCTTTGCCGTTGTAGAAAATCACTTCGAGGATCATGCCGTCTTCGAGGTAATTGAGCGCGTCGCCCATGTTTTCGACTTCGACTTCATACTGGTTGAATTCAGTGTCCATGAACACGTAAAGCGGATCGGCGAAGTAGGAGTAGGTGCATTCCTTGCGCTCAAGCACAACTTGTTCGAACTTCTCATCGGCTTTGTACACGGTTTCGGTGGCGGAACCGGTAAGCAGGTTTTTCATCTTCATCTTGACCACGGATGAGTTGCGGCCGGATTTGCTGAAATCTGCCTTGAGCACGACCATCGGGTCGGTGCCAACCATAATCACGTTGCCTGCGCGGACTTCCTGTGCTGTTTTCATACTGTTTCCTGCTGAATAAATGGGGGTAGGTAGGCGATAAACTAACCAGCTATTTTAGCTTACTTTGGCAAAACTGTACTAAATGTGCGGCCATATCCTCGTTTTTCAACAGGCCGTCAATCCAGCGGACGGCGTGGGCATCGATCTCGGCTCGATGCTGCCGGTAATTCACCCAGGCCAGCCCCGCGCCCTTGCCTGCATTCCAGGCATGCCAAAAGTCCTGCAAGGCCGTGGCAGCCAGGGGGGACAAGCCTGCGCAATAGCGTGCCAGAAAGGCACTCAGTTTTGCCCGGTGCGCATCGTCCTGTTGCGGATAGATGTGCCAGACCAAGGGCCGTGCCGCCCAGAGTGCACGTACCAGCGAATCTTCGCCGCGCACGAAATTGAGGCCGCACGCCCACAGCAATTCGTCGTAACGGGGTTGTGGCAAAAATGGCAGCACGTGCAGGATCAGGTTGCCGCGCTGCCGCTGATCGCCGGGAATCAGCCCGGTGACACCGAAAAATGTAGTGACCTGCGGCAGCAGCTTGCTTTCAGGCAACAGACACAGCACCGGCAATGCGCCTTCTGCCCAGACCCCGAGCAATTCCGCCACGGCCGGATTTTCATAGCCGAACAGGGACACGCGTAGCGCATCGGGCGCAGGTTTCACCCCCAGCGACGCCCAGAAATCGGCCTGCGCCGCCGGGTCGCGCTGAAAGGCCATGCGCCGCTCGGTAAGCCCAGCTTCATGCAACAGGCCGCCGGTATGGGTGGTAAAGCCCGGAAAATAGAAATGCCGGGTGAGCGGCAGCCTGGGATGCGGCGAAGGCAGCCCGTGGCAGCCCTCCACCCAATCTTCTGCGCTGAGATATTCCAGGTTGACCCAGACCGGCTTGGGCTGCATCGCGGCCATTGCCGCCAGGTAATTTTGCGGCAGTTCGCAACTGAAGGCTTCGATGACCACAGCGGCGGGTGCGGCATCGGGGAATGGGCTAATCCAGTGTCGCACGGTCACCCCGTCCAGGCTTTGTTCGGACAGGTTCGGGTTAATCGCGGGGCACAGAGGTTGAAAACTGGCGAGGTCGTCCACCCACAGGCGCACATTCAGGCCGTGCTCGGCGACCAGTTGCCGCGCCAGACGCCAGGTCACGCCGATGTCGCCGTAGTTGTCCACCACGGTGCAGAAAATATCCCAGTTGCAACCAGCTGCCATCACACTATCCCTGCCTGTTGCTGCAAAGGCGCAATCCTACAATGATGGCGGGCAAGCGGGGGCATTCGTCGACAAATCCCCGGCTAGCTCGCGGACGATTGCCTGCAGCAGTTGCGGGATGGCTTGCGCCACGGCATCGCTCAATCCGTCCTGGGGCGAGGTCGCAGCAATTTCCATGCCGTACAGCACCAGACGCGGCGGCAGCGCATCGAGCATCTTTCCCAGCGACAAGGTGTAGGCCAGGCCAAAGCCGTGCGTCGAGTGGGTGCCGTGCAGGCTCCCGAGCTCGGCGCTATCCAGCCGCCGCAGCGTGCCGGGGGGCGCGCCGCTGTGCATGGCATCGATCACGATTGCGCTATCCAGGCCTTGCAGCAGCGCCAGCAAGTGCGTGCCGGGGCGGTCGCAGGCTTCCAGACGCTGCAATCCATGGCGCTGCGCAAATCCCAGTTCCTGTGCGGCGCGGATCGCCTCCCAGCCGATGCGGTCATCGCCGAACGGCGAGCCGACGCCGAATACGCCGATGCCGCTCATGTGCGCCGCACATTCAGTTTGAGGAAGTGGGTGGCGCAGGAAATACACGGGTCATAGTTGCGGATGACCTGCTCGGCGCGCAGACGCAATTGTTCGGGTGGGCTGTTAGCGTCGAGTGCTTGCAGAGTATGCAGCAGGTCGGCTTCGATCTGTGCCTGATTCTGGCTGGTGGGCGGCACGATGCGCGCAGACAGGATGCGCCCGGCAGCGTCTGTTTCGTAGCGATGCCAGAGGATGCCGCGCGGCGCCTCGGTGCAGCCGTAGCCCACGCCGTCACGCGGCGTTACTTCGGTATAAGGTGCCTCCGGCACAACGTAGGCCTCAAGCAGGGCGATGGCTTCGAGCAGTGCCTGATGGATTTCCGCCGCGCGCGCCACGATGCTGTGGAACATGTTGGCACTTGGAAAGCGCACACTGCCGACATCCAGCGCACGCCGCACGGCGGGATCGAGTTGATCCAGATTCAGATTGAGACGCGCCAGCGGCCCGACCAGATAGGGCTGGCCGTCGAAGCGGCTGAACAGCGCAGTCGAATGCGCTTCATGTGATTCGGCGAAGTGCCGCTCATAGTCGGCGATGGCAATATCCAGTCCCGTGCTGGAGACAATGCGGCCTTCGTTCATCGGATATTCATCGCCATGGCGCAGCGCTACCGTGATGGTCGGCGTGGCGGATTCGGGCAGATCAAGCGCAGCCGTCCAGGCGATGAGCGCTTCCGCTTCGGGCAGGGCGGCGCGCAGCCGGCCCAGCAATTCCGCTACTTCGCCCGTGCCCGGCGCGTGGTAAAAACCGCCCACGCGCACCCCCACCGGATGCACCGAGCGCCCGCCCAGCAGGCGTATCAGCGCATTGCCGAGTTCCTGCAGACGCAGGCCGCGCCGCACTATTTCCGGATAGTCTTTGGACATCTCGATGGCGCTGGCGTAGCCCAGAAAATCCGGCGCGGCGAGCAGGTGGATGTGCAGGCTGTGGCTCTCGATCCACTCGCCGCAATACAGCACGCGGCGCATCGCACGCACCCACGGCGTAACGACGGTGCCGAAGATGCCCTCCAGCGCATGCACCGCGCTCATCTGGTAGGCGACGGGGCAGATGCCGCAAATGCGTGCCACCATGTCCGGCACCTCATGCCAGGCGCGCCCTTCGAGGAATTTTTCGAA
>DMQT01000192.1:2337-3071 GCA_003455595.1 Betaproteobacteria bacterium | reverse complement strand
GGTGGGTAACCTGATAACGCCAGCTCGGGTGTAAGCAGTATGCCCGCCCCAGCCGCTCGCGCATCCCGCGCCGCCTGCGCGATTTTGGCCGCATTGCCGGTCAGGTCGCCGACCGTGCAATTAATCTGCGCCAGCGCAATTATCATCGCTGCATGGCGCGGAGCACCGCTGCGCCCATATCGGCCGGAGATTGCGCAACTTCCACGCCTGCGGCCTGCAGTGCGCGCATCTTGGCTTCGGCCGTGCCGCTGCCGCCTGCGATAATGGCACCGGCGTGCCCCATGCGCTTGCCACTTGGCGCAGTGCGCCCGGCGATATATCCGGCCACCGGCTTGGTAATGTGCTGTTTGATATAGTCAGCCGCTTCTTCTTCGCGCGTGCCACCGATTTCGCCGACCAGAATAATCGCCTCGGTTTCCGCGTCTGCCTGAAACAATGCCAAACAATCAATGAAATCCAGCCCCTTGATCGGGTCGCCGCCGATGCCGACGCAGGTGGTCTGCCCGAGACCCAATTGCGTGGTCTGATGCACCGCCTCATAAGTCAATGTGCCGGAGCGCGACACGATACCGACCTTGCCGCGCTGGTGAATGAATCCCGGCATGATGCCGATCTTGCATTCATCCGGCGTGATGATGCCGGGGCAATTCGGGCCGATTAATTTTGCGCCGTTGGCACGCAACGCAGCTTTGACGTTGAGCATGTCCATTACCGGAATGCCCTCGGTGATGCAG
>DMQT01000192.1:1142-2210 GCA_003455595.1 Betaproteobacteria bacterium | reverse complement strand
CGGAATGCCCTCGGTGATGCAGACGATGACCTCGATACCCGCATCGGCGGCTTCCATGATGGAATCTGCCGCGTAACTGGCCGGTACGTAAATTACGCTGGCATTGGCACCGGATAGGCGCACCGCCTCGCGCATGGTGTTGAACACCGGCAGATTCAGGTGCGTCTGCCCGCCTTTGCCGGGGGTGACGCCCCCCATCATCTGCGTGCCATAGGCCAACGCCTGTTCGGAATGAAAAGTGCCCTGCTTGCCGGTAAACCCCTGGCACAGGACTTTGGTATTTTTATTGATGAGTATGCTCATGTCAGGAACCTTGTACGGCAGCGACGGCGCGCTGCGCGGCGTCGGTGAGATTGTCTGCGGTGATGATGGAAAGCCCGCTTTCGGCGAGCTTTTGCTTGCCTAATTCAACATTGGTGCCTTCCAGCCGCACCACAACCGGTACCTGTACGCCGACTTCCTTCACCGCCTGGATAATGCCTTCGGCGATGATGTCGCAGCGCATGATGCCACCGAAGATATTCACCAGAACGGCGAGCACCTTACTATCGGACAGAATGATCTTGAACGCCTTGGCCACCGTTTCCGCCGTGGCACCACCACCCACATCAAGAAAATTGGCGGGTTCGCCGCCATGCAACTTGATCAAATCCATGGTCGCCATCGCCAGCCCGGCGCCGTTGACCATGCAGCCGATATTGCCCGCCAGCGCGATGTAATTCAGCCCGGCTTCCTGCGCGGCTACTTCCTTGTTGTCCACTTGCGTGTCGTCGCGCATGTCAGCGAGCTTCTTTTGCCGTCCCAGCGCGTTGTCGTCCACGCTCATTTTGCAGTCCAGCGCCACCATGCGCCCATCGGTGGTAATTACCAGCGGATTGATTTCCAGCAGGCTCAGGTCGGAGTCAGTGAAAAGCTTGTACAGTGCGCGCAGCATGCGGGTGAGATCACCGATATGACTACCGTTAAGCCCCAGGCAAAACGCCAGATTGCGGCACTGAAATTCCTGCAAACCCAGCAGCGGATCGCATAACTCACGCAGTATCTTGTCTGGCTGGGTCTGTGCAACTT
>DMQT01000192.1:620-1004 GCA_003455595.1 Betaproteobacteria bacterium | reverse complement strand
TGTAACGCGTCGGTCGAATCAACCAGCCGCACGCCCCCTGCCTTGCCGCGGCCACCGGCGTGAATTTGCGCCTTCACTACCCAAGCCTCACCGCCCAGATAACCGGTCGCAGCCAACTCTGCATGCGTCGGATCTTCTACCACAATGCCGCGCGGCGTAATGATGCTGAATTCGCGCAATAACTGTTTGGCCTGATATTCGTGTAGATTCATGCTGGAATTGATTATTTAACAAAAGACGAATTGTGTCGGAAAACCCATGAACACGCCACAGGCACCGCAACTTCGCATCCTGACCGGCATGCACGAAATCAGCCCGAACGACTGGAATGCGCTGGCCGGTACGCAGCCTTTTCTGCAGCACGCATTTTTACACGCGCTGGAG
>DMQT01000192.1:0-439 GCA_003455595.1 Betaproteobacteria bacterium | reverse complement strand
CCTGGTGGCAGCCCTGCCGCTGTACGCCAAAAGTCATTCCTACGGTGAATATGTCTTCGACTGGGCCTGGGCTGACGCCTATCAGCGCAACGGCCTGGCCTACTATCCCAAGCTGCTGTCGGCGATTCCCTTTACGCCGGTGACCGGACAACGCCTGCTGGTGAGCGATGCATGCTACCGCATCCCGCTGGTGCAAGCCGCCCTTGCTCACGCCAAAAACGTGGGCGCGTCTTCGTTTCATTGTCTATTCCCGGTAGAGGCCGATGCGCAGGCGTTGGCCGGGGCAGGGCTGATGATGCGCAGCGGCGTGCAATTTCACTGGGTCAATCAGGGTTTTAGCTGTTTCGATGACTATCTGGCGGCGATGAGTCACGACAAACGCAAAAAAATCAAACAGGAGCGGCGTCGCGTCAAGGAATCCGGCGTGAGTTTTCGTCAA
>DMQT01000063.1:805-5381 GCA_003455595.1 Betaproteobacteria bacterium | reverse complement strand
GACCCCCGCCTGCGCCGCCTGCCCCCCCACCGCCGCCGAGCCCGCCGCCGCTGCCGTTTACCTATATGGGACAGCTTGTAGAAGACGGCACGCTGACCGTATTTCTTTCCCGCCAGGATCAGAACTACGCCGTCAAGGCCGGAGACAGCCTGGACGGCACCTACCGCGTTGACAAGGTAGAAAATCGACGCCTGGTACTCACTTATTTACCGCTCAACATGCAACAGTCGCTCGCCATAGGAAGTGTAAATTGATGAAAATAATGAGAATGATCAGTTTGTGGCTGGTGCTGATGATGCTGCTCAGCGCATGCACTGCTGGTCGTCGCGCTTTTGACGATGGTCAGCAAAAGATTCGTGTCGGCAATACTGAAGCGGGGCTGGCTGCGCTGAAAAAAGCGCAACAGCAGAATGCCGACAACCTGGAATACAAAAGCTATTACCTGCGTCAGAAAGAGTTATATATCCGTCAGCTGTTGCGCAAGGGCGATGTGGAGCGTGCTGCAAAGAAATATGCCGATGCAGACAGCACTTATCAGAGCGTATTCAAGTATGACCCGGACAACCGGCACGCCAGCGATGGCATTGCAGGTATCCGCCATGACCGCCGCCATGACGATATGATGGTGCAGGCCGTCAAGCTGTTGCAGGAAGGCAAGAAAGAAGAAGCCCAGGCGATTGTGCGTGCGGTATTGACGGAAGACCCGCAACAGGAAGCTGCGCATAAGATGGCAGGTGAACTGGAACAGCAATTGACCGCACAAAAAATCGATACGCCCACCTTGAGTGCCGCGTTCAAGAAACCCATTTCGCTGGAATTCCGCAACGCCAATCTGCAATCCATCTTTGAAGTCATCTCGCGCGCCACACAAATCAATTTCGTATTCGACCGCGATGTGCGACCCGACCTCAAGTCCACCATTTTTGTGAAGAACACCACCATCGAGGATGTCCTCAATCTGCTGATGGTGACGAATCAGCTACAGATGCGTGTTCTCAATGACAATACGGTGCTGATTTATCCCAATATCCCGGCTAAAACGCGCGACTATCAGGAAATGATGGTGCACGCGTTTTATCTGGGCAATGCCGACGTGAAACAGACACTCAACATGATCAAAACCCTGGTCAAAACCAGGGATGTGTTCATCGATGAAAAACTGAATCTGCTGGTGATGCGCGATACGCCGGAGGCTATCCGCCTGGCCGAAAAACTAATCGCAACTCAGGACCGTGCCGAACCGGAGGTGATGCTGGAAGTCGAGGTGCTGGAGGTAAAGCGCAGTCGCTTGATGGATCTGGGCATTCAATATCCCAATACCTTTACCGCGCTCAACATTGCCACGCAGACGACACAGACGTTTCAAGGCGGTACTGCAGTCGTCAGCGCACCGACGCAGACCCAGAATATTCTCACCGTGGCTACCCTGAAAAGCCTTGGGGCGGGAAGTATCGCAGTCTCACCCAATCCGCAATTGAACCTCAAGAAAGAGGACGGCGACGTGCAGATTCTCGCCAATCCGCGCATCCGGGTGATGAGCAAACAGAAAGCAAAAATTCTTATTGGCGACAAAGTGCCTGTAATTAGCACCACCAGTACCGCCAATGTGGGCGTGTCGCAATCGGTGAGTTACCTGGATGTGGGTCTGAAACTGGATGTCGAACCAACCGTGTATCTGGACAACGATGTGGGTATTAAAGTCGGGCTGGAAGTCTCTAACATTGTGAACACCATTACCGGTGCCAACGGCTCGCTCACCTATCAGATCGGCACCCGCAATGCGGATACCGTACTGCGCCTGAAAGACGGTGAAACGCAAATTCTGGCAGGCTTGATCAATGACGAGGACCGGCGCAGCGCGAGCAAGATTCCCGGTTTGGGCGACCTGCCTCTGCTGGGCCAATTGTTCTCCACCCATCATACCGAGGCCAACAAGACCGAAATCATCCTGCTGATCACACCGCACATTGTGCGCAACCTGACCCGGCTGGATGCGCGCATGACGGAGTTTCCGGCGGGTACCGAAACTGCAATTGGCGGCGCGCCGCTGACCTTGCGTTCAGGCTCAACCGACGCGGCACCCGTCCTGCCTGGACGTTTGCCCAATGTACTCCCACATCTTCCGTTACGTGCGCCTGCACTGATCCCGCCAGCACCAGCACCGGCGCTGGATCAGGCGCCGGTTCCAGAACAAGCACCAGCCCAGGATCCGGATCAAGCTATCCCATAACATGCGCGCAAACGGTTTTACACTGCTTGAACTGCTGGTCACCGTGGCTATCGTCGCATTGCTGGCCACCATCGCATTGCCGATGACCGAACTCACGGTGCAGCGCGCCAAAGAGCAGGCCTTGCATAGCGCGCTACAGGAGATCCGTAGCGGCATTGATGCATACAAGAAAAAGTGGGATGAAGGTCACATTCAAAAGAGCCTGGATGAGACCGGCTACCCCAAATCACTGAATGTTTTGGTTGACGGTGTGGAAGATTTCAAAAGTCCCAAGCACAGCAAAATGTATTTTCTGCGCCGCATCCCCCGCGATCCGTTCAACCCGGATACCTCGCTTCCGGCTGCCGATACCTGGGGCAAACGCGCGTACAAAAGTCCGCCCGACGACCCGCAGGAAGGCGATGACGTGTACGACGTCTATACCCTGAGCAAGCGTGTGGGCCTGAACGGCACACCTTATCGGGAATGGTAATGGCAAATTTGCGATCGAAAACCAGTCATCCCAGCGTGCCGCTGGCAATGCGCGGTTTCACCTTGATTGAGCTGCTGGTGGTGATGGCAATCATCGCCTTGCTCTTGTCCATTGCCACGCCACGCTACTTCAACAGCGTGGAAAAAAGCAAAGAGGCGGTGCTCAGACAAGACCTCTCCACGATGCGCGACGCAATCGACAAATACTACGGCGATAACGGTAAATATCCCGACACCCTCGACGATCTGGTCAGCAAAAAATACCTGCGCCAGTTACCGGTCGATCCGCTCACCGACAGCACCACCACCTGGAGCGTCGTGGCACCCACCGATGCCGAAAAAGGCGGCGTGTACGATCTGCATAGCGGCGCCCCTGGAAACGGCCGTGACAACACCCCGTATGCCAGCTGGTGAAGCGATGCGCCAACGCGGCTTCACCTACCTGATATTGCTCTTCATCGTGGCGATCATGGGGGTGATGCTGGCCGCCTCGGCCACGGTCTGGCACACGCTGGCACAACGCGACAAGGAACATGAACTGCTCTACGCCGGTCACGCATTCCGACGCGCAATCGGCCTCTACTATGAACGCACACCCGCGGGTAGTATCAAGCAATACCCGAAACAGCTAAGCGACTTGCTGGCCGATAAACGCCAGCTCGTCCTGGCCCGGTACCTGCGCAAAATCTATATCGACCCGCTGACTGCAAGCAAACAGTGGGGAGTGGTGCCAGGGCCGGACGGCACGATCATGGGGGTATATAGCCGCTCCGAAGCGACACCGATCAAGACCGGAAATTTCGAAGAAGCAGATACCAGCTTCGCAGGGAAAATCAGGTACCAAGACTGGCAGTTTATCTACCTGCCTACAGCACCCACCTCGGCGCCTGTCGCCCCACTGCCACCACCAGGTGCACCATCTCCTGTGTCAGGTGCACCAAACAAGTTGCCGGGTACCAGTAAATAAGACAAAAAAATGGCCAAGGAAAACCTTGGCCATTCAAACTACGCTTGCTTGTGAGCTACATGCTATGCCCGGATAACCAGATGACTATTAATCATCGTGACCTGCATGGTGATCTTCTGCATCCACATCATGCTGTTCGATAGAGGCATGGTCAAAATCAAACATGCTCATGAGGTCGCCAATCGCGGGGCGGTTGAGTGGTACGTAGGGGTTGTTTTTGCTGGCAATCGGGTTGGGCAGATTGTCGCGGCTACGCTTTGAAAGCGGGTTGAGTCCCCAGTTCTTCTCGATGAACTTCAGGATGGAGGCATGATCGTTGTAAACGTGGTCAACATGCCCTTTCCTGGCGAGCGGAGAAACCACGATCAGCGGAATCCGTGTGCCGTCACCAAAGAAATCAACGGGCTGGATATAGCCTGAGTCATAGTAGCCGCCACCTTCGTCGGTCGTGACGATAATCGCCGTTTTCGCCCATGCCTTCTTGTCGCTCTTGACGCGGCTGATCACGTCCGCAACAAAGTTCTCGAAATCAGACATGGTGGCATTGGCCGGATGGCCGGCCTTGCTCTCGAATGGCCGGATGAAAGACACTGCGGGCAAGGTATCGTCTTTGGTCACGTCCTGGTAGAACTGCGTTACATCCTGCAGGTTGTTCTTCAATGGCGTGGTCATGACGCCCTTGAAACCGGTGAACGGATCGCAGATCGAGCAATATTCGTTGGTCGGCGTGACGCCGTCATTGCGCCCACCGCTATACCATTTCCATGAAACGCCTTTGGCCGACAGGGCTTCGGCAATGGTGGGAATGGTCTGCGGCGGCAACGTGAACTTGTCCGCACCCAGCGGCTTCACATCGCCTGTAGCGGTATAACCCAGCCCGTAGTTGTTCAGCAGATAATAGGTGTTGG
>DMQT01000063.1:0-619 GCA_003455595.1 Betaproteobacteria bacterium | reverse complement strand
ATATCCGAGCAGTCCACGTAGGAACCGCCGCGATAACCGTCCTGTTTGTAAAAATTATTGGTGCCGGGTTGCGGATCGGGATTCTCGATCTGGTTGGCAGGCGGCGTATCCGGCACGCCATTCAGATTGTGAAACGCCACGTCGCCGGTGGCGATCGCAATGAAGTTCGCGCCGGTTCCGCCCATGATGGGCTGGTGGTAGTTGTCGCTGATTGCGTAATGATCCGCCATGGCCTTGAACAAAGGCGCATCCCCGGTGCTCATGTTATAAAAACCCATTGCCTCGCCACCCTGGAAAGTATTGCCTGGCGTGGGCGCGGGCGCACCGTTTTGCGGACCAATGCCGACAGTCTGGTCAGCCCAGACGAACAGATCCATTTTGCCCTTGTTGGATTGCTGCCACATCTGGAAGAAGCGGTGCATCGGATCACCCGTGTGTGCGTCATAAGAAACATACTTGGTAATCTGGAACGGGCCATTGGGCAGGTTGGCCGGGAAACGCGCATCGGGAACACCCGGAGGCAGGCCGGTGGCATACGTGGTGGCGGGTTGCAGCAGGTGTGCATACGGACCGGTCAACGACGGGTCAATGCTGTAGCTGTTCGGATTGGAGGCCTGCT
>DMQT01000227.1:6455-6602 GCA_003455595.1 Betaproteobacteria bacterium | reverse complement strand
ACGCATTTGTGGCGTTCATGATCGGCGCTCCATTCGCGATGGTAGTTACCTTTAGGCCACCGGATTGCAAATTTCCACATCCCACATACCCGGCCATGCGTACGTCGTGCGCCATGGTTTGCAGCGCATAGCGGGCATTTTCCTGAA
>DMQT01000227.1:5404-6123 GCA_003455595.1 Betaproteobacteria bacterium | reverse complement strand
TGTGTGCTCATAGCTGGCTATCCACTCTGACTTGCTGTGCACTGTTGCCGCCCGTGCCGCGCGCGTCATTCCACTGCACGATGACCGTTGCCGCACCGGTCGTTCCATTAACAACCACCGACCCGTCTCCAGCGGGCAGCGTGGTACTAAGCGCAGTTTTCCAATCGGTCACGTCTGTGCCCGCCAGATTAGCCGACGCAGAGGCCGAACCAAGCGCCACGTTGTAATCGGTGGCAAGGGTCACGGCATAGGCGCGATTGGCACGCATGCGATCCACCATGTCATACGCCAGCCAAGCCGCCTGGGTGCGCTGATAGGCACTGTGGTTATTGCGCACGCTGGACGCCATCAAACCAGCCAGGCCGAGCAGGCCAATGGACAGCACGACGATGGCAACCAGTACTTCGAGCAGGGTGAAGCCTTTTTGATGCATGGTGTAATCCTCAAGGACACGCCGCAGCGGGCGGGTTTTGTACACGGGCGCGGCCCGATGCCGAAATCTGAATATCGCGTCCGGCCACGCCCGCAGGAGCAATCGGGCACAACGAAACCGTTCCGTTGGCACCCGCAGCCAGCGCGGTGTCGCCGGTGAGCCTGTACGAGATAAAATTCGGCACATTCGCATCACCGACCAGGGTGCTGTTGCCACTCAATGCGGGAAACGCGCGTATCAGCACATCGGTGCCATCCAGCGTGCCCACCGTGCTGCCATCGGTAAA
>DMQT01000227.1:0-5370 GCA_003455595.1 Betaproteobacteria bacterium | reverse complement strand
ACGCTTACGGTAGAGCCGCGCTTGACTGCCTCGCTGCGCGCCAGCTGCAATGCCGACAGGAAATCGTTGCTTTGCGCGGCCATGCGACCATTGAGCACAAAAGTAATGTAATTCGGGACGGCAACCATCAGCAGAACTGCCCCAATCGCAATGGTGACGAGCAATTCAATCAGCGTAAATCCGTGTGCTTTGTTCATTATTAATTAATCTCCTGACCCAGCCTGTAAGGTAGCCACTCTTATTGCAAGCCGCCAGCTTCACCCGACCAGCGGCAGGTTTGTTAGAATGAACGGCCAAAAACGGCTGGTCTTGAGCCTCAAACCTTCATTAGTTCACCTTGAATCCTGATTTCCTCATCCTCGGCGGCGGCATTATCGGCTTGTCCACCGCGCTCGAACTGGCACGCGACGGCGCATGCGTGACGGTGGTCGAGCGTGGCGTGGCGGGCGGGGAATCATCGTGGGCGGGCGGCGGGATTTTGTCGCCTTTATTGCCGTGGAATTACGCTGCGCCGGTCAACCAGCTGTGCCATTTAGGCAATGCGCTGTACCCGGACTGGGTGGCGGATTTGCAGTCCGCCACCGGCATCGACCCGGAATACTGGCGTTGCGGGATGCGGGTGTTGCCGCCGTTTGACGCCGACGCGGCGCACAACTGGTGCGCACAACACGGCTGGCCGCTGGTGCAGGATGACAACGCCTTGTGGCTGCCGGAGGTGGCGCAGGTGCGTAATCCGCGCATCATCAAGGCGTTGCGAGCGGCAGTGCTGGCGCGGGGAATTCGCTTGCTGGAAGGAATAGAGATCACCGCCGTAACACGTACCGGATCACACTTGAGCGCGGTTGACACCACGCATGGACGCATCAGGGCGGCAACTTACATCGTGACGGCTGGTGCCTGGAGCCAAACCGTACTGGGCGAACTTGCGCCGCACTGGCCGATCAAGCCGATGCGCGGACAGATGCTGTTGTTCCGCGCCGAGCCGGGATTATTGTCACACGTGATACTGCAGCAAGGCATTTACCTCATCCCGCGCCGTGACGGGCATATTCTGGTGGGCAGCACGGTGGAAGACGTCGGCTTTGACAAATCCACCACCGCCGCCGCCCACGCCATGCTGTACTCTGCCGCGCTTGCGCTATTGCCCGCGCTGCAAAACACGCCTGTAATCATGCATTGGAGCGGCCTGCGCCCCGGTTCGGTGGACAACATCCCCACCATCGCACGCCACCCGCTAATCGAAAATCTCTATGCCAATACCGGCCATTTTCGTTATGGCGTGACCATGGCACCAGCCAGCGCGCGGCTGTTGGCAGACTTGATTGCAGACCGCCCCACGACGCTTAACGTGATGAACTATCAATGGATGCCCTGAACGCTCGCCCCTTCACCGTGCTGCAAATCCTCCCCGCCCTGCAAAGCGGCGGCGTGGAGCGCGGCACGCTGGAGGTGGCGCGTCATCTGGTACAGCACGGGCATCGCTCGCTGGTGATGTCGGCAGGCGGGCGAATGGTGGCGCAACTTGAGGGGGAAGGCTCGACGCATTTCACTTGGCCAGTGGGCAAAAAATCGCTGTTCACACTGCGGCTGGTGCCGCGCCTGCGGCGTTTTCTCATCGAACATAAAGTAGACATCCTGCATGTGCGCTCGCGCATGCCCGCATGGGTGGCCTATCTGGCCTGGCGCGGCATGGATCCGGCCACGCGGCCATGGCTGGTGACCACGGTACACGGGCTGTATTCGGTCAACCGCTACAGTAAAGTCATGCTCAAAGGCGAACGCATCATCGCCGTCTCCAATACCATCCGCGACTATATCCTCAGCAACTACCCCGGCACCGACGCCAGCCGCATCAAGGTGATTTACCGGGGCGTTGATGCAGCGGAATTCCCCTACGGCTACCAGCCCGCACCGGACTGGCTGGCTGCATGGCGCGCGCAATACCCGCAACTGGCGGGCAAGCGAATCCTCACCCTGCCCGGTCGCCTGACCCGCCTCAAAGGCCACGCCGATTTCATTACCCTCATTGCCCGGCTCAAGCAGCGCGGCCAGCCGGTGCACGGCCTGATCGTCGGTGGTGAAGACCCCAAGCGCCTCGCCTATGCGCGGGAACTGCACGCAGCGGTGGCGGCACAAGGCTTGGCTGACGACATCACCTTCACCGGCCATCGCAGCGACATGCGAGAGGTGTTTGCGGTATCCGACATGGTGCTGTCACTGTCGTCCAAGCCCGAATCATTCGGTCGCACCGTGCTGGAGGCGCTGCGGCTGGGCACGCCGGTGGTCGGGTATAATCACGGCGGCGTAGGGGAGATACTCGCAACAGCCTATCCTGCCGGGCTGGTTGAACTGGGAAATATGGACGCGCTGATTGAACGCGTTACTGGATTATTGGAGCAGCCGGTTGTGGTTGAAGATTCTGGCGCTTACCCTTTGGCGGCGATGCTGGAAAAAACCATGGCACTTTATCTCGAACTGACACATCAAATTTCTGCTTCAACGTAAACATGACGCAACCCAATACATACTTCACGGCAGACCGCGATGATTTCGCGCAGTTTTTGAGTGCGACAGGAAAATTCGACACGGTTCTCGACATCGGTTGCGCTGCAGGCTCACTCGGCAGCCAACTGCTTGAATCGGGACTGGCCAAAACCGTTGACGGCATTGAAATCAACCCTAGCGCCGCAGCGAAGGCAGCGCCTCGCCTGCGCACGGTCTGGATAGGCAGCGGGAAGATTTGCTACCCAATACACCGCTACATGCCTACGATCTGGTCATCATGGCCGATTCGCTCGAGCACTTGGTTGATCCTTGGAAAGTGCTACGGGACATATGCGAAAACTGTCGCCCCGGTACGCAAGTCGCTGTGAGCGTACCGAATGTGCGCGAAAAAAACGTCATCTTTCCGCTGTTATTTCAGGGGCGCTTCCAGTATCAGGATGCGGGCGTGATGGATCGGACGCATCTCCACTTTTTTACCCGGTCGAGCCTGCTTGCACTCTTATCTGACACGGGCTGGACGGTAGACCGAGTACATCCCAACATCAAACAGAAATATCTCAAATGGTGGTATCCCTACAGACTGCTGGAAGAATTCATCACCGTACAGTATTTCGTGCTCGCCCATAAATGAAGCACCCGCTGGTCAGCGTCGCCATTCCGGCTTATAACCATGCGCATTACATCGAAGCTTGCCTGACATCTGTCTATAAGCAGACTTACCCGAATATCGAACTGGTGGTTATCGACGATGGGTCAACAGATGAGACGCGGACGCGGATAGACGATTTCCTGACAAAACACGCCGACAGGTTTGCCAACACCATTTTTAGAAGCCGTCCTAACCAGGGCGTAAGTGTGACGTCCAACGAAGCAATCGGCGTCTGTAGCGGTGAATGGGTGCACTTGCTGGGCTCGGACGATGTCATCTACCCTGACAAAATTTTGCGCCAATCTCATTTCATTCAAACATGGAACGAGCCCTCACTGGCGCTGGTTTATGCAGATGCCAACTATCTGGACGAAACAGGTCGCATCCTGCCGAAAATACAGGAACAGCGCCCTGCCCCTGGGCCAGATCACGCCGCTTATCAGTGGCTGTTTTTACATAACCCAATCACCAACCCGACGATTGCTCTCAAACGCGATGCCTTTTTAAATCTGGGTGGATTTGACGAATCACTGCAACTGGAAGATTGGGACTGCTGGCTACGTCTATCCGTCAGGCACGCAATCGCACGCGTACCCGAAGTACTGGCCGGTTATCGTTACCACCCACTCAACACCAGCCGCAACCAGCATTTAATGCTGCATGCAATGCTGCTCACTTTTGCCAAGTTTCTTGAAATGCACGGCGAACTGATCCCCACGAATGTTCGAAAAGAAAGTTTTCGCAAAAACCTGCACCGACTGTATCGCTGGGCAAAAAACAACGATCCCACTCTACTGCTCTCGATAGGAGCGGACATGCTTACCACGCCTTTCCGCACGCCTGAAGCACGCGACTATCGGCGTTACGCGGAAAAACTGGGCAGGCATATTCAATGAAAGTTCTGCTCGTCGCCAAACCCTGGAAAGGCGGCTTGGCGCGTTACCTGTTCGATGCGCTGCAAGACCTGTTTCCCGGCCAGGCGCGCTGGATCAGCACCTATCCTGACAGCCCTGCTGACTATCTGGCCTATCGCGTGGACAAGCGTAAATGGCTGCGCGAGCGGGTGGCGCGCATCAATGCAAGTGACTACGACTACGCACTGTTCATTAACCATATCTCTGCGTTTCGACAATTACGCACTGACCGCAAGCACATTCTCTGGCTTACCGATGCCCCAACCTTGGCCAAAGGGGATTGCGCTGCGTTTGAACACATCTATCTGTCGGATACGGGCTATGAACAAGAACTGCTGCAGTCAATTGATCCGGCGTGTTATCGGGGTGAACTGGCGTTTGCCTGCCACCCTAAAATACACCGCCCCGTACCATCCAGCACAAATCAGGCGAGGTGCTGTTTCGTTGGCAATAAAGACCACGCACGTGATGTCTGGCTCAACGGCCTCATCGCCGCCAACGTGCGCCCCATTATTTACGGCAATTATTTTTTACGTGATGCGCTGTTCTGGCAGCATCCCACCCTATTCCGACCCGCTCTGCCCAACGCGAAAATGGGCGAGGTGTATGCGCATTACCGCGTCGCGCTCAACTTGCACGCCGCAGTGGTGCGCCACGGCACCAATATGCGCAGTTTCGAGTGTGCGGCTTATGGCATTCCGCAAGTCGCGGACTACCGCAACGGGCTTGCGCGGCACTTCACACCCGACACCGAGATACAGGTAAGCCACGCGCCCGCCGAAATGGCCCAACAGATCAATATGCTGCTGACGCAGCCTGAAGCCGCTGCCCACATGGCGGAACGTGCGCGCCAACGTGCCTTGGCCGAACATACGTATTACCATCGCCTGCTCACGCTGCTGGCGGATGGCTTATCGCCAACTGCATACACTGCCTGCAGGCAACGTGTTACCACACTCATTACTCTCCAGGGAAAATCTGCATGACTGCCACCAAATCCGTCGCCCTACCTACTCCCGCAGGCACATTTGCGCACGCCGTACGTCAACACGGCTGGTGGCTGATCGCCGCTTTTATTTTTGCTTCACCCATGGGCAAGGGCTTTGAGGTGCCGCTGGCGTTGATGACATTCGGCGGCATTGCGCTCGCAATCAAGCACGGCCGCGCCATATGGCAACACCCCTCGATGCGCTGGCTGCTGCTGCTGTTCGCCTGCATCTGGCTGCCGCTGGTGACGGCCTTGCCAGATGCCATTACATTCGAACCAGCGGCGAGCACCGCACTGGCATTTGTACGTTTCCC
>DMQT01000324.1:6520-6920 GCA_003455595.1 Betaproteobacteria bacterium | reverse complement strand
TCAAGCCGTTCAAGCTCGACGAGGTGCGTGAAGCGTTGTCCGCCATTGGCGTGCAGGGCATCACGGTGACCGAGGTCAAGGGTTTCGGACGGCAAAAGGGGCACACCGAACTGTATCGCGGCGCGGAATATGTGGTGGATTTTCTGCCCAAGGTCAAAATCGAGGCGGCGATTGCCGACAATCTGCTCGATCAGGTGATCGAGGCGATTGAAAAATCCGCGCACACCGGCAAGATCGGTGACGGCAAAATTTTCGTATTCGACCTGGAGCAAACCGTGCGTATCCGCACCGGTGAATCCGGGCCTGAAGCACTTTAAGGGGAGAGCGACATGAAGAAATGGCTTGTTGCATTAAGTATGCTGTGTACGCTCGGATTCGGCGGCATGGCCAGTGCGGAAGA
>DMQT01000324.1:0-6356 GCA_003455595.1 Betaproteobacteria bacterium | reverse complement strand
CCGGCACCCGTGCCGGACAAGGGCGACACCGCGTGGATGATCGTTGCCACGGCGCTGGTGATCATGATGACCATCCCGGGTCTGGCGCTGTTTTATGGCGGCCTGGTGCGCAGCAAAAACATGCTGTCGGTGTTGACCCAGGTGTTCACCATTTTCTGCCTGATCTCTATCCTGTGGGTGGTATACGGCTATTCGTTTGCCTTCACTGCAAGCACTGGGTCGTGGCATGAGTTCCTCGGCGGCGCATCGCGGGTGTTCCTGCACGGCATGGATGTCAACTCGACGGTGGAGACGTTCTCCAAAGGTGTGGTGATTCCGGAGATGGTGTTCATGGTGTTCCAGCTGACGTTTGCTGCGATTACCGTGGCGCTGATCGTGGGCGGCTTTGCCGAACGCGTGAAGTTCTCGGCACTGCTGGTGTTCTCGGTGCTGTGGTTCACTTTCTCTTACCTGCCAATCGCGCATATGGTGTGGTTCTGGGGCGGTCCGTCGGCGTTTGGTGACCCTTCCGGCTTCCTGTTCGGCAAGGGTGTGCTCGACTTTGCAGGCGGTACCGTGGTGCACATCAACGCTGGTATGGCAGCGCTGATGGGTGCCATCGTAATGGGCAAACGCATTGGCTACGGCAAGGAATCGATGGCGCCGCATAGCCTGGTGATGACCATGATCGGTGCCTCGCTGCTGTGGGTGGGCTGGTTCGGTTTCAATGCCGGTTCCAACCTGGAAGCGACCGGTGTGGCCGTGCTGGCGATGACCAACACCATCGTTGCGACTGCCGCAGCTGCGCTGTCCTGGATGTTTGCCGAGTGGCTGATCAAAGGTAAGCCCAGCCTGCTGGGTGTAACGTCTGGTGCCGTGGCCGGTCTGGTTGCAGTTACGCCAGCCTCCGGTTTTGCCGGCCCCATGGGTGCCATCGTGCTGGGTGCAATAACCGGTGTGGTGTGTCTGTGGAGCGTCACCAGCCTGAAACGCATGCTGGGCTATGACGATACCCTCGACGTGTTCGGTGTGCATGCCATTGGCGGTATCATCGGCGCGCTCGGCACCGGCATTGTGGCTGACCCTGCATTGGGTGGTACCGGCGTATTCGACTATGCTGCCAACGCAGTGGCCAAATACGACATGGGTGCCCAGCTCACCAGCCAGGCTTGGGGCGTGGGCACGGCAGTCATCTGGTCGGGTGTGGTCAGCTACGTGCTGTTCAAGCTGATCGACATGTTCATGGGCTTGCGTGTACCTGAAGAAGAGGAACGCGAAGGTCTGGACACCACCACCCACGGCGAGCGCGCATATACGCTGTAAGCTTGGGAAAGTGGCAAACGCCACCTGACAGCAGCAACGTCAGGGCGTGAAAAAGGGCACCGGAAACGGTGCCCTTTTTTATTGATTGCGCCGCTTAAGTAAACGGTAAGGTGGACGGAGCATAGTGCACTCCATCAATCGTCATGGAGACAGAAATGGACACTCAAACCCTGCAACGTGTAAAAACCTACGATGGCGTGTTGCGCAGCCTGCATATGGTCATCGGTCTGGCCATACTGGTGCTGATTTTGACCGGTTCGGTGGTGGATTATTTTGCCCATGGGGTGGCCCGCGACGCTATCTGGCAGCTGCACATCTACGCTGGATACAGTTTGATACTGGGGTTTCTGGCACGCATTGTCTGGGGTCTGGTCGGGCCGCGCCACGCGCGCTGGTCGGACATGTGGCACCCCAAGGCGTGGATGGCAGGGTTGCGTCAGCGCAAACTGCATGCCGCGCCACGCATCGGTCACCACGCATTGGCCAGTGCGGCCTATCTGGCGGTGTATGGCGTGTTGTTGATGATGGCCGTGACCGGACTCACTCTGGCCGCCGTGGCGCAATCCACCGGGCCGCTGTTTGCCTGGCTGGGTGATGCCGCCTGGCTGGAGGATATCGTCAAGCAGCCGCACGAACTGGGCTACTATTTCCTGATCGGTTTTACGCTGTTGCATATTTTCATGCTGATATGGCACGAAATCCGCGAGCGCCTGCCGTTGGCGCAAAGCATGGTCAGCGGCTATCAGTATCTGCCGGTGCAGCGTGACGAAAAATAAACGGCCTTGTCCGTTGCGTTTGCAGGATAAACACCCCTGCGCATATTGCTGGTGGAAGACAACGCCCTGCTGGGTGACAGCATCCCAGCCGGGCTGAAAATGTCGGGTGATGCGGTGGAATGGGTCCGCGACGGGGAGGCGGCGCAGGGCGGACTCTTGTTACAGGTGCGCTTCAACTGACCTTTCCACCAGATCGCGGTAAGCGTGCCAGCTGGCGTGCCCGATCAGCGGGAATATCACCACCATGCCGATAAACGCGGTGGCGAAGCCGATGACGCTCAGCGCCACGATAATCAGCGCCCATTCCAGCATCAGCAGCGGGTTACTGCGCACCGTCCACAGGCTGGTCATCAATGCCGTCGCCAGATCGACCCTGCGGTGCAGCAGCATCGGCAACGACACCACGCTGAGCGCGAACACCACAGCGGCAAGCAGCGCGCCCATCAGCAGGTACGGCACAATCACGTCGAGTTGCTGTCCGTGCAACAGGGCGTAAGAAAAGCCGTCAAATCCGACCAACTCACCTTTGATATTGAGCGCGAGAAATATAGCTGAAAGGCGCTCCCATACGCTCATGGCAAAGCCCAGCATCAGGGCAAAAAATAAAATGGAGCCGCCGTTGGCGCGCAACGGTTTGATAATGTGCAGCAGGCGTGGCTTGTGATGGTGTTCAGCCAGGTGGCTCAGGTCATAGAACACGATGGCGAGGAACGGCGCGACCAGCAAAAATCCGCTGGTCAGCGTAAACGATAATTGTGCGCTACCCCAGGCGTAATGCGTGAGCGCATAGCCCAACACGGCGAACAGCGCGCCGTAACCGAGGCTCAATAGGGGTGTGCGTTGCATATCGTGCCAGCCCAACGCCAGCCAGCGCAACGGCCGTGCGTAGTCGGAAATACGGTCAATATCCGGTAACTTGATTGAACGCAGATTGGGGTGAATGATGGTTTTGTCCATGATGCGCTCCTTGTATAGGGGTACCCTATCAATTTAGAACATCATGCGGATTTTGCTGGCCACAGGATTGAATCAAACCGGATCTTCAAAGCCGACATCGTAATCAATGGCGTTATCGGCCACCGGTATGCCGCGCGTGACGGCAAACCCTTTGCCGCCGGGGGTGAGGATCAAGTGCGCGCGGTGCGGAAACTCACCCAGCATCCAGTAGATTTCAGACGGGTGTACCGGCGCGTCGTTGCGGCTCAGGTGGCGGATCAGCAAGCGCTCGCCATCAACCTTGACCAGCAACGGCAGCGGCAGGTGTTGCGGCAGGATATGGTGGTGCACCACCCATTCGATCGGGCTGGGTTTGCGTCCTGGTGTATTGCGCGCATCAATGCGAAAATGCGCGCCGCCGCCCGCCTCCTTGTTCAGCTCGCTCACCCAGCCGATGCTTAAACCGGCGTGAACGATAACGGTTTTGCCCGCAAAGCGTTGCAGAAAGCGCGTGCGCAGGAATGTGGGGTCGGGCCGGAATACAGCTATAATCTTTTTTAACATTCGCTAAATTATAACGACTCATGCAGCCTGTTTCATCCGTCGGCATCGTAGTTCCGCAAACCGCCCATTTCGACACTCCGCTCACGCTGAAAAGCGGCGCGGTGTTGCCACGTTACGACCTGGTTTATGAGACCTATGGCACGCTCAATGCCAGCAAAAGCAATGCCGTTCTGGTGTGTCATGCGCTATCGGGAAATCATCACGTGGCAGGCAAATACGCTGACAGCGACAAGAAGCCGGGCTGGTGGGACAACATGGTGGGCCCGGGAAAACCGATTGATACCGACCGCTTTTACGTCATTGGCCTGAATAACCTGGGCGGCTGTCATGGCTCCACTGGTCCGGCTTCGATCGATCCTGCGACCAGCCAGCCGTTCGGTTCGCGTTTTCCGCTGGTGACAGTGGAGGACTGGGTGGAAAGCCAGGCGCGGCTTGCCGACCGGCTTGGCATCAGACAATTTGCCGCGATCATGGGCGGCTCGCTCGGCGGCATGCAGGCGTTGCATTGGAGCATTCACTATCCGCAGCGCGTGCGTCACTGCCTGGTGATTGCCTCGGCACCCAAACTTACGGCACAGAATATCGCTTTCAACGATGTGGCGCGGCAGGCGATTCTGACCGACCCGGAGTTCCACGGCGGAGATTTTTACGCGCACAATACCCGCCCGCGTCGCGGCCTGCGGCTGGCGCGCATGCTCGGCCATATTACCTATCTGTCGGACGACGTGATGGGCAGCAAATTCGGTCGTGTGCTGCGTTCCGGCGCATTCAATTACGGCTACGATGTGGAATTCGAGATCGAATCCTACCTGCGTTATCAAGGCGACCAATTTGCCGAGCGCTTCGACGCCAACACCTATCTGCTGATGACCAAGGCGCTGGATTATTTCGACCCCACTCACCACCACGCGCTGCCCAGCCTGGCAGCGGCACTGGCACCGGCGACGGCGGATTTTCTGGTGCTGTCGTTCACCAGCGACTGGCGCTTCGCGCCGGAGCGTTCGCGCGAAATCGTCAAGGCCTTGCTGGATAATGCGCGCCGCGTGAGTTATGCCGAGATCACCTCGGGACATGGTCACGATGCTTTTCTGATGCCCGACGCGCATTATCACGCGTTGATGCGCGCCTACATGGAACGGGTCATAGCATGACGCGGCATGATTTTCAAACCATTGCAGGCTGGGTCAAACCCGGCGCGCGCGTGCTCGACCTCGGTTGCGGCGACGGCACGCTGCTCAAATATTTGCAGGATCAACGCCAGGTCAAGGGCTATGGCGTTGAACTGACCGACGCCAATATCCTTGCCAGCATCAAACATGGCGTCAACGTGATCCAGAGCGATCTGGAAATCGGCCTGTCGGTGTTCGAATCTGGCTCGTTTGACTGCGTTATCCTGTCGCAAACCCTGCAGGCGATGCGCCATACCGAGCCAATCCTGCGCGAAATGCTGCGCGTCGGACGCGAGGGCATCGTTACCTTCCCCAATTTCGGCTACTGGAAAAACCGCCTGCAAGTGCTGCGCGGCCACATGCCGGTGTCTGACGATATTCCCTACCAGTGGTACGACACGCCCAACGTCCACCTGTGCACCATGCATGATTTTGAAGCGCTGTGCGCGCAGTTGGGTATCCGTATCCGAGAGCGTGTGGTGATGACGGCGGGCAAACAGGTGAACTTCATGCATAACTTCACCGGCAGCCTTGCCGTGTACCGTTTCGAGAAAGCCCAATAGCCCGATGGCCGCCCCGCAACTTCAACTGGAGACGGGCGCGGGCAAAGCCACATTGCGGGTATCCGGCGACTGGTTGCTGGCTAGCTTGCAGACGTTCCCGGCATTTACCCAGACTGTGCCGGCCGACGCCGTGCTCGACGGCGCAGCTTTGGCGGCGCTGGATACCAGCGGTGCGCTCAAACTGTTGCAACTGCTGCAAGCCGCTGGCCTGAATCCGGAACAGCCGGTACTTGCGAATTTTTCCGCACCGCACGCCGCCTTATTGAATTTGGTGGCCGCGAATTTTGCAGCCAGCAGCGCCCATCCGACTGAAACCCGCATGGGCTGGCTGGCGCATCTGGGGCGCAGCGGCTGCGACCTGTTCGAGCACATTGCAGGCATTGTTAACTTTGTGGGTGCGTTGAGCACTGAAATGCTGGACTTGCTGCGCCACCCGGCGCAGTTTCGTGGCAAGGAGTTTGCCACCCAGCTCGAAGCGGTATTTGTTAACGCCATCCCGCTGGCGTTTGCCATGATGTTTCTGCTCGGACTGGTGTTCGCTTACTTGCTCGGCATCCAGGCGCAGCAATACGGGGCCAATATTTTTGTGGTCGATGGCGTTGCGCTGGCGGTGGGCCGCGAGTTGGCGCCGGTCATTGTTGCCATCCTGGTAGCGGGGCGTTCGGGCGCGGCGATGACGGCGGAAATCGGCTCGATGAAGGCGAATGACGAAATTGACGCTATCAGCGTGCTCGGCTTGTCGCCCTACCTGGTGCTGGTGCTGCCGCGTTTACTGGCGCTGCTGGTGGCATTGCCATTACTGGTGTTTGTCGGCGATCTGGCGGGCATGCTCGGCGGCATGCTGGTTGCGGCGCAGCAGCTTGATATTGGCGTGGCCACGTTCATCAACCGTCTCAATCAGGTGCTGGACGTCAAAACCATCATGCTGGGATTGATTAAAGCGCCGGTATTCGCTCTTTCCATCGGCCTGATTGCCTGCCGCATGGGGTTAAGTGTAGAGCGCGATGCACGCAGCGTTGGCGCCCATACTACGTCGACGGTGGTGC
>DMQT01000109.1:487-5243 GCA_003455595.1 Betaproteobacteria bacterium | reverse complement strand
TCCTGGGCAACCTCAGGGCCGCCGTTGTCGTGGCGATGGTGTTGCCGTTGGCGGCACTGGCCACTTTCATCCTCATGCGCCAGTTTGGCATGTCGGCCAACCTGATGAGCCTGGGTGGCTTGTCCATCGCCATCGGCATGCTGGTGGACGCCGCCGTGGTGGTGGTGGAAAACATCGTCACCCATCTGGCCCACGACACCGCCGCAAAAAAACTGCCCAAGCTGCACGTGATCTACCGCGCAGTGCGCGAAGTGGTGACGCCGGTGGCTTCGGGTATTTTCATCATCATTATCGTGTTTTTCCCGCTGCTCACTCTGCAGGGCCTGGAAGGCAAGCTGTTTGTGCCGGTAGCCCTGACCATCGTGTTTGCGCTGTCCGCCTCGCTGTTGCTGTCGCTCACCGTGATCCCGGTACTGGCGTCCTGGCTGCTCAAGCAGGGTGCCCACAAGGATCCCTGGCTGGTGCGTAAAGCCATGGCGATGTACCGGCCGAGTCTGGACTGGTCGCTGGCACATGCCAGAATCGTCATTGGCGTGGCGCTGGTTGCACTGCTGGCAACGGTCGGCGTCTACACGCTGATCGGCAAGACCTTCATGCCGGTGATGGACGAGGGCGACCTCATTCTGCAGTTGCAAAAACTGCCTTCCATCAGTCTGGAGCAGACCGTGGACACCGACCTGCGCGTGGAGCGGGCGATCATGGCGCGGGTACCGGAAGTGAAGGGAATCGTGGCGCGTTCCGGTTCGGACGAACTGGGTCTGGACCCGATGGGACTTAACGAGACCGACACCTTTCTGGTGCTGAAACCGCGCGATCAATGGCGCAAGCCGGACAAGGAGTGGCTCACCGACCAGATACGCAAAGTCATGCAGGATTTCCCTGGTATCAACATCGCGTTTACCCAGCCGATTGAAATGCGCGTATCGGAGATGCTGACCGGTGTGCGTGGCGACCTCGCAGTGAAGATTTTCGGTCCTGATCTTGGCACGCTGAATCGTCTGGCAGGCGAGGTTGAAGGCGTGCTGAAAACCATCCCCGGTGCGCAGGATGTAATCACGACCAAGAACGAAGGCGTGCAATTCCTGCAAATCAAGGTGGATCGTCTGGCGGCCGGACGCTTCGGTCTTAATGCGGACGATATTCAGAACGACCTGCGTATCCAGCTCGAAGGCAAACAGCTGGGTATTGTGCTGGAAGGCGTGCGCCGTACGCCGCTGGTATTGCGTGGTGCAGAGGACGTGCGCGCCTCTCCGGCGCTGTTCGAGTCGCTGCGGCTGACCTTGCCGGATGGTCGCAGCATTCCACTGAGTGACGTGGCGCAGTTGCGCCATACCGACGGGCCGGTCAAGGTGGATCGCGAAAACGGCGCACGTTTTGTTGTTGTACAGGCCAACGTGCGTGGCCGTGACCTGGTAGGTTTTGTGGATGACGCCAAGCAGGCTGTGGCTGCCAAGGTCAAGCTGCCCAGCGGTTACACCACGGTGTGGGGCGGCCAGTTCGAAAATCAGCAGCGCGCTGCCAAACGACTGGGCATTGTCGTGCCGGTGGCGCTGGTGGCGATTTTCCTGTTGTTGTTCGCTACCTTCCGTTCGGTGCGGCAGGCGTTGCTGGTGTTGACCAACGTGCCGTTTGCGTTGATTGGCGGCGTGTTCGCGCTGTGGCTTTCCGGGCAATACATGTCGGTACCGGCATCGGTGGGGTTCATCGCGCTGCTCGGTATCGCCGTATTGAACGGCGTGGTGTTGGTGACTTATTTCAATCAGCTGCTCAGTGAGGGCATGGCGCTGAATGACGTGGTGGTGGAGGGCGCACGGCGCCGTCTGCGCCCGGTGCTGATGACGGCGATGATCGCCGCCTTCGGCCTGGTGCCCCTGCTGTTCGCCAGCGGACCAGGGTCGGAAATTCAGAAGCCGCTTGCCATCGTGGTGATCGGCGGTCTGGTCACTTCCACGCTGCTCACCCTGGTGCTGCTGCCCATCCTCTATCGACGCTTCGGCGTCGCCCGTACGGAGAAACTCGCATGAGCAATATTAACCATACCCAACTCACCCTGATCCTGCCCGTGGCGCTGGAAGAAGCCGTGCTCGATACTCTGCTGGAACACCCCGAATGGGTAAGCGGCTTTACCAGCATGGAAGTCAGCGGTCATGGACAGTCGCAGATGGTTACCACAGCAGCCGAAGAGGTGCGCAGCCGCGCCCAGCGCGTCCGCATTGATACGGTGATGCAGCATGCCGACGCCGTACAGTTGCTGGCATTGTTGAATGCCAACTGGCCGCATCCGGAAGTGGCTTACTGGATGATGGATGTGCAAGAATTCGGGAGATTTGTATGAAACCGTATTTACTGGCTGTGCTGATTGCAGCACTACCCTTTCCAGCCATGGCGCAAACCTTTCAGAATTACCCTGATCTGCCGCCCTTGTTCGAAGTAAGAAAGGCGTTGGAAAATACCCCCATGGTGCGCACTGCTCGCACCAGCCTTGGCGTGGCGTCAGCCGACCGCGACCGCTTGCGCGCCGGTAGCTACGAAACCAATGTGCGCGTTGATACCATGCAACGCCGGGTAAGCGTGCCATCGGAACAGTTTTCCGAATGGAGCGTAGGGCTGGAACGCAGCCTGCGCTTGCCCGGGAAATCCCGCATAGACGGCGAGCTGGGTGATCAAGGCATGGCCCAGGCGCGCGTGGTTTATGGCGATGCGCTGCATGAATCAGGGCGCATGTTGCTCAAGTCCTGGTTCGTCTGGCTGCGTGAGTTCAACCAGGAAAAACAGTGGCAGACCCAGATCGGATTGTTGCGCGATCAGCTCGTCGTGGTGGGAAAGCGCATCAAGGCGGGAGACGCTGCCCGGCTGGAGCAGTTGCAGGCGCAGGCGGCATTGTCCCAGGCCGAGGCGCAGCTCGCCCAGGCACACATGCGTGCCACCATCGCTGCGAATGACTTAACCCAGCGTTACCCTGGCATTGCGTTGCCTGCGGCGCCGGTGTTGCCGGAACCCGTGCCGGTGAGCGAAAGTCTCGATTACTGGCAACAGCTTGTGCTGGCAGACAATCATGAGTTGTCCCTGGCGCGCGGCGAGACACAGCACAGTCGGATGATGCTGGCACGCAGTGAGGCCGACCGATTGCCGGATCCTGCCGTGGGCATCCGTTACGGTTCGGAACGCGGCGGGGCCGAACGGCTGATCGGCGTGAATCTGACGATTCCGTTGCCAGGCGCGGGGCGTGCTGCAAGCCAGTCAAGCGCACTGGCGAGTAGTGAAGTGGCGGCGGAGCGAGAAGCCGGTGTGCTGACCAAGGTCAAAACGGAAACCGCAAACAGCTGGCTGACTGCGCAGTCGGCCTATCAGGCATGGCAGGCAGCCACACAAGCGGCAACGGCCATGCACAATAATGCTGATTTGATTGCCCGGGCCTATAGCCTGGGTGAGAGCGGTCTGTCGGACGTGCTAACCGCCCGTCGCCAGATGCAGGAGGCCCAGCTTGCCGCTATCAGTGCCCGTCTGGACGCAACCGAAGCCCGTTACCGGTTGCTGCTGGATACGCATACTTTGTGGCCGATTGATGCCGATGCGGATGATCATGCGCCGATTGTGCATTGAATTGGGTGTTATCGCTGCTTAGAACCAGATAGTCCAACAGCCTGCTTGTCTCGCTTGTGATGGACTATCCGGCTCGAAGCCAACAAATTGCTTGTATTAATCTAATAATCGTACGAATATATGCTTTATGGACAAACGCAAAATCAAAGACCTGCTGTATGAACAGGTGGCGCACATCGGCAAGGCAGTCTCCAGCCCAAAGCGGCTGGAATTACTGGAAATCCTCGCACAGGGCGAGAAAACCGTGGACGCACTGGCTGCGGAAGCGGGTATCGACATCAAGCTGGCGAGTGCGCATCTCAAGGTGCTCAAAGCCGCGCGGCTGGTCGAGGCACAGCGCGACGGGCGTTTCATCGCCTATCGCCTGTCCGGTGCGGACGTTAGTGCGCTGTGGGTTAATTTGCGTACGGTGGCGGAAGAACACCTGGTTGAGCTCAAGCTGGCGATGGAGCGGATTTTTGCCGCGCCGGAAAAGCTCGATGCCGAAACGCGGCGCTCGCTGATGGACAAGGCGCGGCGCGGCGAGGTGGTGGTGATTGACGTGCGCCCGTCGGCCGAATACGCCACCGGCCACTTGCCCTATGCGCGTTCGATGCCGTTGGATGAAATTCGTCAGCGCATCAAGGAATTGCCCGCCGACCGCGACATCGTCGCCTACTGTCGCGGACCGTTTTGCATGATGTCGGCCGAGGCGGTGACGCTGCTGCAAGAACACGGCTATAGCGCGCAGAAGATTGCCGACGGCACGCCCGAATGGCAAGCGGCGGGTTTGCCGCTTGCTGAATCTTGAATCTTTCACTCTCTATAAGGAAGTCATCATGTTTTTCCGTCAATTACTGGCCAAGGACGCTACGCTGTCCTATTTTTTCGGCTGCGGTTCGTGCCATGTTGGCGTCGCCGTCGATCCGGTGCTCGGTGACGAAGACTGGTTCATCAGTGAAGCCGCGAAACAGGATGTGAAGATCACCCATGTCTTCGATACGCACATTCACGCCGATCATTATTCCGGTGCACGTGCGCTGGCTGAAAAGACCGGCGCAACTTACTGTCTGCACGAATCCAATAGCGAACGAGTGAAGTATGCGTTCGAGCCACTTAAAGACAACCAGCGCATCGCCGTCGGCAATGTCTATGTCGATGTGCTGCACACCCC
>DMQT01000109.1:0-294 GCA_003455595.1 Betaproteobacteria bacterium | reverse complement strand
ATGACACCTTGCACCAGCGTCTGCTGACACTGCCTGCGGAGGTCGAGCTCTATCCTGGCCACACTTCCGGCAGCGCCTGCGGGGCGGGCATGTCGGGCAAACCGATGTCGACCATCGGCTTCGAGAAGCGCTGGAATCCCATGCTGGCACTGGATCGCACGGGATTCGTCGCCGCCCTGACCGAGACGATCCCCCCGCGCCCTGCCGAAATGGATCGCATGGTCGCTTTTAACCTCGGCCTGTGAACGTGAGATCAGATATGTTAGGGGCGGAACACCGCTTCGGTATTCGCGC
>DMQT01000113.1:8505-9895 GCA_003455595.1 Betaproteobacteria bacterium | reverse complement strand
CCTCGTAATAGGACCGATTGAAGATGCCGATCCGGCCGCGTTCCGGCAGACACTGGGAGGTGCGCCACAGAAAATCGTGATCCAGTTCCGCAGCACTCGGATGTTTGAAACTGAACACCTGGCAGCCTTGCGGGTTGATGCCGGACATCACATGTTTGATGGCGCCGTCTTTCCCGGCGGCGTCCATCGCCTGAAAAATCAGCAGCACGGCATAACTGTTGGCTGCGTATTGCAGTTGTTGCAACGCACTCAATTGCGCAACGTGCTCTGCCAGGAGTTTTTGATACTGCTCCTTCGACTGGTAAACGGGCTTCACCAGCGTCGGCCACTTCTTGAGCTTGACCTTGTCGCCTGCCTGCACCCGGAAATCCTTTGAATTGATTTTCATCCTGATCCTTTCATCATCATTTAGGCCCGGTCAGCGCTTCGAACCCGGATACGACGTCGAACAATTCCTCGTCGATGCCGCTCTGACGCAGGCGGTGAAACGTACGTTTCAGGTCCTCCAGCAGTTCGCCGATATTTTTTTCAGCGCGTTGCATCGCAGCCAGGCGGCTGGCGTTTTCGCTTGCCAGGGATTCGGCGCAGGCACTGAACAGCGAAACGAAAAGATATTCGCGAACCAACGCCAGCAGCGTCTGCTGCCCGTTCCCCATGACCTCGGGCAAATTTCCGGTCGGCCAGCGCAACGTAGCCAGATCGCGCCGCCACACGGCGTCCAGCGGCAGCAGCCGTTGGCTCACGGGGGTATAAATCGCGCCGGACTGGGGGCGGTTATGAAACAGGTAAACCTGCGAGATTTCGCCCTTTTCACGCTGCGTTTCCATCTCGATCAGAATCTGCCCAACCAGCGGCGTAATCGCGCTAATGGAATTTGGCAGGATGAAGCGTTCCCCCAGCAGCAGGTCGGTGTCTGCGAGGCGCGACTGAATACGCTCTCCAACCGCCCAGACGGTCTTCTTACCCGGCAGATTTCCCAGCGTATTCACGACAAACTCCGCCATCACCTCATTGAATTGGCCAACCAGCCCCTGGTCGGAACCAAACACCACCGCGCCAATCGCCCCGCTTTCCTTCTGCGCCGCTGGCATCGCGGCACCCCAAGGTTCGCTCTGCCGGAAACACGCGACCAGACCCAGCTGCACCGTCCGGTAATACTCATCCAGGGAGCGCACCGCGTTCTCGTATTGCCCGATACTCGATGCGGCCATGGCCTTCATCGTGCGCACCACGGATTCGAGCTCGCCGGCGCTGGCGATCTTGTGGCGCAGGCTTGCGGCGGTATCACTCATTATTTTTCCTTGCGTTCCGGCGTGGGCTGAAAGCGTGCGAGCGCATTGCGGGCGCTCTGGATAATCGTTGCACGATCTCCGTCGCTCAATTTTTCGGC
>DMQT01000113.1:779-8370 GCA_003455595.1 Betaproteobacteria bacterium | reverse complement strand
GTCAACGCCAGCAGCACGGCGATTTGTGCGGCTACGGACACCGGCGCGAATGCCGGCTGCTTGAGGCAGGCGCGGATGCGCCGTCCGTGCTCGATGATCTTGCGGGTGTCTTCATCCAGCCGGGCGCCGAACCGGGAAAAGGTTTCGAGTTCCTCAAACTGGGCGTAAGCGAGCTTGAGGTCGCCCGCCACGGCGCGGTAGGCCGCACGTTGCGCCTTGCCGCCGACGCGCGAGACGGATTTGCCGACATCGACCGCGGGCAGCACGCCCAATTCGAACAGCAACGGCGAGAGGTAAATCTGCCCGTCGGTGATGGAAATCAGGTTGGTCGGAATATAGGCGGAAATATCCTGCGCTTCGGTTTCGATAATCGGCAGCGTGGTCAGCGACCCGCCACCGAGTTCCGGGAGCAAGTGCGTTGCGCGCTCCAGCAGCCGCGAGTGGATGTAAAAGATATCGCCGGGAAAGGCTTCCCGGCCGGGCGGCCGACGCAACAGCAGGGAAAGCTCGCGATAGGCGCGCGCATGGTGCGTGAGATCGTCGTAAACCACCAGCACGTCGCGGCCTTGCGCCATGAAATGCTCGGCGATGCTGGTCGCGGCGTAAGGTGCGATGTAGGTGAGGCCGGGCGGATCGTTGCCTTCGGTGACGACCACGATGGTGTAATCCATCGCGCCTTCTTCGCGCAGGACAGCGACCACTTTGGCCACGTCGGATGCGCGCTGGCCAATGGCACAATACACGCACAGCACATTCTGCCCGCGTTGATTGAGTATCGTATCGAGCGCGATCGCGGTCTTGCCGGTCTGCCGGTCGCCGATGATCAGTTCGCGCTGACCGCGTCCGACGGGAATGAGCGCATCGATGACCTTGATACCGGTTTGCAACGGCATGGTGACCGGCGCGCGGTCCATGATGTGCGGTACCGTGCGTTCGATGGGCAGGCGCGCGCTGGAAACCACCAGCCCCATGCCGTCCAGCGGTCGGCCCATTGGATTGACTATGCGTCCGATCAAGCCCTCCCCCACCGGCACGTCCATCACGTGCCCCCTGCGTTCGACTTCATCGCCCGCTTGCAACTGCCAGTAGTCGCCCAGCAGAACGACGCCGATTTCGTCTTCATCGACGTTGAATGCGATGCCATACACATCGCCGGGAAACTTCAGCACCTCCTCGAAACCCACGCCGGGGAGACCGGAGACTTTCGCGATGCCCGTCGCAATGCTGGTGATCGTGCCCACTTCCCGTGGCGTCAGTCGCGGTGCAAAGGCCTCCCGCGCCTGGCGCATTCCCGCGAAGGCGCTGTCGAACACCTGCTGCAGGCTTTCAGGCTCCGTGTTCATTGGCGTTTTGCCCGGTCTTTGTTTCAGCTTTGGGTTGCGCTTTCAGCAGAGCGTCGACGCCGTTCCCCAGCGACGCCAGATAATCCGCGATACTCCACGCCAGCTTGTGTCCGTCGGTGCTGATCTCAATGCCGCTGACCAGGTCCGGCGCGGTCTCGAACTGGACTTGCATCTCACCGCCCAAGGTTTCCTTGAGCGCCGTTTCAATGGCGGCGCGCTGTGGCGGCGGCAAGGTGAAGGCGGTACGAACCAGCAGCGGGCTGGATGACGCCGCGAAGGCCGACTTCAGCCCGGCCATCGCCGCATCGTCCAGCTCGCGCAAACGGCGCAGGAACACGTCAGCCATGCGCTCTTCCAACGTTGCCCCGGCGAGATCGGCCAGCGCCTTACGCGCAATGGCAAACACCTCCTCCCGTGCGCGACGGGTGAGCGTTTCGCTCAAATTCTGCTGTTCGATTATTAGCGCTTCCTGCCGCTTGGCGCGCAAGCTGTCGGATTCCTGCCGCGCTGCGTCGAGCAACCACAGACGCTCGGTTTTCGCCTCGTCCGTCGCCTGACTCAACAGCGCGGCGCGCTGCTGATCGAATGCCTCGTTCTTATGCTGAAACGCATCGCGTTCCTGTTCGGCTTCGGTCTTTTTCGCGTCGGCGTCTGCCAGGGCCAAAGCGATCCGCTTCTCGCGCGCGTCGATGGCGTCGAGAATGGGCCGGTACAGGAAGCGCTTCAACAACCACACCAGGATGAGGAAGTTGATAACTTGCGCGATGACGGTAAACCAGTCGATCAGCATGAGGCCCCCATGGGTTACTTTCCTGCGGCCTGGGCGATGGCATGGCTCCAGAACGGGTTGGCAAAAATGAGTATCATCGACACCACAAAGCAGTAAATCGCGATCGACTCGATCATTGCCAGGCCCACAAACAGGGTGCGTGTAATCGTCGCTGCGGCATCGGGTTGCTGCGCCAGCGAACTCAATGCCGTGGCGACTGCACGCCCTTCGCCGAGCGCAGGTCCGATACTTCCCAGCGCGATGGTCAGGCCGGCGGTGACAATTGAAGCGATTGCGATGAGCGTCATGCTATCCATGGTGTGTCCTTTCGTGGTGGGCATAGTGGTTTTTCAGTCATCAAGTCTTGGCTCCGGCTTGCGTGCATGCGTGGCAGCCGCGATATAAACCGTGGCCAGGATGCTGAAGATGTAGGCTTGCACCATACCGGTCAGCAGTCCAAGCGCACTCATCGCAATCGGGAAGATGAAGGGCGTGATGGTCAGCAGAATGGCGAGGATCATCGTCCCGCTCATCATGTTGCCGAACAGGCGGACGGCCAGGGCCAGCGTGCGCGAGAGTTCGCTGATGATGTTGAACGGCAGCATGATGACCGTTGGCTTCAGGTAATCGCCAAGATATCCACCCAGCCCCTGATCCTCGATGCCGAACAGCGGCACGGCCACGAACACACAGATCGCCAGCGCCGCGGTGGTCGAGAGCGAACCGGTCGGTGGCTCATAGCCGGGAACGATGGTGAACAGGCTCGCCATCGCGACGAACAGGAACAAGCTACCCAGAAAGCCGAGATATTTCTGCGGCCGCCGCAGGCCGACCTCTGCGATTTGCTGATTGATGCCAGTCACGATGATTTCCAGCAGATTCTGCCAGCGCGAGCGCTGCAGCCCGGTGGAAAGCTTGCGCGTGACGAGTTTTGAGCCGAGCGCCAGCACGACCATCAGTCCCCACGTATATGCGATCGTGGCATTAAGTTTGAAAAACCCATGCTGCCAGTAAATGATCTCGTCCGGGCTAAGGTGCATGACTGGCTTTCTGTGCCAATTGGCCTGGCTGTTGCGCTGCCCGGGTGAGCCGCGTCACGACCAGGCGCGCGATGATGAACCCGAACAGGCTCGCCAGCAAACGCTTCCAGTCGCCTCCCGAGACAATATAGAACCCAGGCAGAACAATGCCTGTCCGCAGCAGCATGCTGCCGAGGAACCAGAGCGCCGGTTGTCTGGACGAAATGGCCTTACGAACCGTCCACCAAAGACCACCGAAAAAAAACCCTCCGAGCAAAACGCCCGCTACCAGAGCGAACGCCAGACTCAACCCTTCATTCATGGTTATTCTCCTCCTGCTCGCGTATTTCCCTGCCTTCCTTCGCCACCCAATGCCACGCGTTGAAGCAACCGAGACCCAGACCGATGGCCAGCAACATGAGTGTCCACGAGTGGCTCCCCGGATAGTGCCTGTCCAGCCAGATTCCGAGTGCCGCGCCGAGCAGCGTTGGCACCGCGACCGACCAGCCGACCAGGCCCATCATGCCCAGGCCGGACCAGACGGTCTGCGTGACATGACGTTGCGCCTTGAGCTTGCGCGCCGCCTTCTCGCCCACCTGATGGCTGAATTCGGTCTCGCCCGTCGCGGATTTCGCTTCCGGCGTTTCACTCATGATGAAACGCCGCGAAGCGCCGAATAAATCCGCTTTCCAGTTTCGCCAGCACCGAACGCACGCTTTTCTCCTGCTCGTCCAGATTCAGAAATTCCTGCTCTACTGCCGCGCGCAGTTTACCGAGGTCCGTTCCGCCAATTGCGTTGTGCACGGAAACCAGCACGTCGGCGCCGGTTTTGACCAGCACACCTTCATCGACGGCCAGGCAAACTTCGCCTTCCGCCTCGGTCTCGAAAACCAGTATCCCCGGCGCGAGCGCCGCCACGCAGTCAAGCCGGTGGGGCAAGAGTCCAAACGAGCCTGCGCGCGTCTCCGCGACAATGCGCACTACGCCGGTGTTCTCGGCGAAGATTTTGAAAGGCAGGAGGATCTTAAGATTCATGCGTGCTGGCTGCATGTTCCACCTCGGCTTGAGGGTCAGGTTTGCGTTTGGCTTTTGCTTCGTCTATCGCCCCGATCATGTACAGCGCACTCTCCGGGACGTCCTTGAATTCGTCACGCAAGATGCGCTCGCAGCCGTCCAGCGCGTCCTTGAGGCTGACGAGCCTGCCGCTCAGGCCGGTAAACTGCTCGGTGGTGAAAAACGGCTGGGTGAGAAAACGCTCCAGCCGCCGGGCCCGGCCAACCACGTTGCGGTCCTCCGGCGACAGTTGTTCCATGCCAAGCATCGCAATGATGTCTTTCAGGTCGGCGTATTGCGCGAGCGTACGGCGGATTTCCTGCGCGAGGGCATAATGCCGCTCGCCGATGACGCCGGGCGTGGCCATCTTGGAACTGGACTGCAACGGGTCGATGGCCGGGTACAGCCCCTCGCTCGCGCGTTTGCGCGACAGCACGATGGACGCGGAGAGATGCGAGAAGGTATGCACCGCCGCCGGATCGGTGAAATCGTCCGCCGGCACATACACCGCCTGGATCGAGGTAATCGCGCCGGTATCGGTATTGGCGATGCGCTCTTCCAGTTGCGACAACTCGGTGCCCATGGTCGGCTGATAGCCCAGGCGCGACGGCATCTGCCCCATCAGGCCGGACACCTCCATGCCGGCCTGGATGAAACGAAAAATATTATCGATCAGCAGCAGCACATCGCGATGCTCGTCGTCGCGAAAATACTCGGCCATGGTCAGCGCGGCATGGCCGACGCGGAAACGGGCGCCAGGGGGTTCGTTCATCTGGCCGAACACCATCACCATGTTCGGCAGCACGCCCGCCGCATTCATGTCGCGGTAGAGCTCCTCACCTTCGCGGCAGCGTTCGCCGATGCCGCAAAAAATACTCACGCCTTTGTGTTGCCCGACCATGTTGTGAATCATCTCGGTGAGCAGCACCGTCTTGCCCACGCCCGCCCCGCCGAACAGGCCCGCCTTGCCGCCACGCTCCAGTGGCATGAGCACATCGATGACCTTGATGCCCGTCTCGAACAGCTCGGACTTGGTGGAACGCCGCGCCAGGGACGGCGGAGCCCGATGGACCGAGCGCCATTGGACACCCGACGGCGCCGGCTGGCGGTCGATGGCGTTGCCGAAAACGTCGAACATGCGCGAGAGAATTTCCTTGCCGACCGGCGCCTGCAACGGCCCGCCGGTATCTTCCACCACCATGCCGCGCGCGAGACCTTGCGTGGGGGTCAGCGCAATCCCGCGCACGCGATGGGCATCGAGCTGGGACAGCACCTCGATGGCAATCACGCCTTCCATCGCGTGCAGCAAGGAGTAGATGGGCGGCAAATGCTCATCGAAATGGATATCCACGACGCTGCCGCGCACCGACACCACCCTGCCGCGATTCGGTGAGCTGGGTTTACTATTCATGTTTTCTGCCATCTATTCTATTCCCACCCTCTGCAATCTAGCACGCGTCAGGCATTTCGCCGGTGCTTTCCTGTTCAGGCTTGCACCCCTTCCAGTTTTCAATTACGAATCTCAGGCATGTCTTCACCGTGCTTGTCAATGTAGGCCTTGTAATGCTGAAACAACGGACGGCAGGGCGTGCGCATCGCCAGCGGCTAGCCAGCACAGCATGATTCCATATGCTTTCTGTCTTTGCTATGCCGCCGAGTTGTACAGCGGGGCCTCTTTCACGGCTTGCCGTGTCAGGTTGAGCGAAACGGTCGCGTCGGACCAGCTCACGTCCTTGATCCATTGCGGTGCGATGAGCACCTGATGACCGAGCCACCAGTTGCTGGTATTCACAATCAGATATTGAATGGCCCAGGTCTCCTCATCGACAAGCATGCCCTGTACGTGGCCGATGTCGCCATCGGTCGCCTCAATGTGATAGTCCATTACCGCTTTACAGCTGCGCAGGTGGGGATCGTCATGCTGGTGTTGTGCCGCATCAGCGCCCTCCCCTTCCCGATCTTCGCCATGCGGTGTTGATTCGAAGCCGACGTAATCCGGCATCATCATGTCAGGGTAAAGACCCCCGCCCCAGATGCCGGCACCGCCCCAGTAAAACGGGTAGCCGTAATACCCGAAGTAGTCTATTTCGTGCTGCCGCGAAACCGGCTTTTCGGTGTCAATGTCGGGGCTGTTTTTCACCTGCTCTTTCGTAATCGAAACGGGCAGAACCTGTTCGGCCCAGTCCGGGTGGCCGATCGCGATAGGCGAGATCAGCACTTTTCGACTCGAAAGCCAGGTACCTGTGTCGACAACGAGATAACGGATGACCCACGCCTGGTCATCGAAATAGAAATCTTTCACGTGACCAATGGTGCCGTCGGTCGCGCGGATGGCGTAATCCTCCAGATCGTTCATGCTGCGTAACATTTTTGCTTCTCCTTGGTGAAGGTCGAACAGCGCGTGTCCAACGAATGGAAACCAGGCTGGAACTCGGTAACAAAATCAGCTTAAGCGCGGATCCCGATTGGTTCTGTTCGGCAGCGCACCCAGCCGGGCGGCCGCATTCCACAATGTGATAACCGGCACGTCAGGCTGGTGGGGGTCGAAGGCAAGTAAGCTGAGCGATGCCGTACCAAGCGAGAAATGCCGTGCTTCGGCCACCGCCAATCCGATCCAGCGTGCTGCCAGGACACTGCCCACCTGGCCGTGGGTAAACAGCGCGACATTTCCGTCCAGCTTGCGCAAACGGGCGACAAGCCGATCTACACGACCGGCAATCTGTGCGGGCATTTCACCGTGTGGGCAGCCGTCCTGATACACATTCCAGTCCGGCCGTGCCTTGCGGATATCCACAGAGCGTTGTCCTTCGTAATCGCCATAGTCCCATTCGGCCAGGTCGGGTTCCATTTCCGGGGCTTTCTCCACACCAGCCAATTCACAGGTTTGCCGTGCGCGCTTGAGCGGACTGGTCAGCACATGTGCAAACGGAATAGCCCCGAGATGCTTGCCCAGTTCACGCGCCTCGTCCTCGCCATTGCGGGTCAACGGTATGTCTGTGCGACCCGTGTGCCGCCCGCTAAGCGACCACTCGGTTTCGCCATGCCGAATCAAATACAGGCGCACGGGGGTGGCTTGGCCGCCCGACCCAGACTGAGGCCGGGTGTCGTTACGTTCATCCATCGCCAGCAGCCGCTTATCGTCGGCAACCGGCGGCTGCGCAGTGTCCCCAGGCGCTTGAATATTCATTTTGCGTTGTGCCACTTCCAGTCGCGAATCTCCGGCATATCCTGGCCGTGCTTGTTGATGTACTGCTTGTGCTCGATCAGCTTGTCCTGGAGCTGCTGCTTCAGGTAGATACCCTTGTCGCCGGTCTGCGGCAGGCGGTCGATGGTATCCATGACGAGATGGAAGCGGTCCATATCGTTTAGCACGGTCATGTCGAAGGGCGTGGTGATGGTGCCTTCTT
>DMQT01000113.1:408-705 GCA_003455595.1 Betaproteobacteria bacterium | reverse complement strand
CGGTAGGTCAGCCGGTGGATCAACCACGGGTAGGCGTGGTACGCAAAGATGACCGGCTTGTCCCGGGTAAACAGCTCGTCGAAATCCGTGTCGCTCAAGCCGTGCGGGTGCTCGCTGGGCGGCTGCAGCTTCATCAGATCGACGACGTTGACTACGCGGATTTTCAGTTCGGGCAGATGCTCGCGCAGGATGGAAACAGCGGCCAGCGTTTCCAGCGTGGGCACGTCGCCACAGCAGGCCATCACCACGTCGGGTGCGACGGCCTGGTCGTTGCTGGCCCACTGCCAGATGCCGATG
>DMQT01000113.1:0-141 GCA_003455595.1 Betaproteobacteria bacterium | reverse complement strand
TGTTGACGACGTGGTCGATGAAACCGGGATCCTGGTGGGTAAAGCCGTTGTGATCCTGACGCCACACGTGGGACGCCAGCAGGTAGTTGAGCGAGGCGATCTTGCGCCGCCACGGCAGGTGCGCGGTGACCTTCAGCCACT
>DMQT01000137.1:1356-3225 GCA_003455595.1 Betaproteobacteria bacterium | reverse complement strand
GTGACGCTGGTCGGGCTGTTGCTGGCGCAACGCGAGGGGGGCAGCGCGCAGCAGAACCGCTGGTGGATGTATGTGTGCTGGGCTGGCATGGCGCTGTCGATGCTGAGCAAAGGCCTGATCGGCGTGGCGCTGCCGGGCGCGGTGCTGGTGCTGTATACGCTGATCCAGCGTGACTGGGGCTTATGGAAACGCCTGCATCTGGGCATCGGTACGCTGATTTTTCTGGCGCTTGCCGCGCCCTGGTTCATCACCGTGTCGATTGATAACCCGGAGTTCCCGTGGTTTTTCTTTGTACACGAACATTTCATGCGCTTTCTCACGACCGTGCATGGCCGTGTGCATCCCTGGTACACCTTTATTCCGGTGGTGATGCTGGGCATTTTGCCGTGGCTGGTGCCGATGTTCGACAGCCTGTGGCGCAGCTGGAAAACCGATACGCCCGCGCGCGGCCAGTTTGCGCCGCGCCGCATGCTGCTGATCTGGATCGTGTTTATTTTCCTGTTCTTTTCCAAATCGGATTCCAAGCTGGTGCCCTATATCCTGCCGATTTTTCCGGCGCTGGCGTTGCTGATCGGCGACCGCTTGACGCGCATCCCGGGCAAGACGCTATTCTGGCAGCTCATCATCATGCTGCCGATCGCGCTGGCCGCCATCGTGTTTGCCCCGCTGGCGGTGCGTGCGGGCAGTGTGTCGGTACCGGCCAGTCTGTACGCCAACATGGTGCCGTGGATTCAGGCGGCGGGGGCGAGCTGGCTGGCCGGTACGCTGCTGGCGCTGTGGTTTGCGCGCCGTGAACAGGTGCGTGCGGCGGTGATTGCACTCGGGCTGGCGGGCCTGCTCACCGGGCAGCTGACGTTCATGGGCTACGATGCCATCTCGCCCGCCAGTTCGGCCTACAATATCACGCAGCAGATCAAGCCCTACCTCAAGCCGGGTGTGCCGTTTTACAGCGTCGGCATGTACGAGCAGACCTTGCCGCCGTATATCGACCGCACCGTCACGCTGGTGGCGCATACCGACGAAATGGCATTCGGTCTGGAACAAGAACCGTGGAAATGGATACCGAGCGTGGATACCTGGAAACAAATCTGGCTGAAACAGCCCTACGCGCTGGCGGTGATTACGCCGCCGCTGTATGAACAACTCGTGGCGCAGAAGCTGCCGATGCGCGTGATTGTGCGTGACACGCGCCGTGTCGTGGTGACCACGCCATGAGCGCCATCAGCTGGCTGCTGATTCTGTCCGGCGTGCTGCTTAACGCCTGCGCACAATTGCTGCTGAAAGCCGGTACCAATAGCGTCGGCACGTTTTCGTTCACCGCTGATAACGTCTGGCCGATTGGCCTCAAGCTCGCCAGCGAGCCGCATATCCTGGGCGGCCTCACCTGTTACGTCATCAGCGTGGTGGTGTGGATCATGGCGCTGTCGCGTGTCGAGGTCAGTCTGGCGTATCCGATGCTGTCGATCGGCTACGTGGTTAACGCGCTGGCGGCCTGGTGGCTGTTCGGCGAGGCGCTGACTGTGGAACGTCTGGTTGGCATCGGCGTGATTATTTTTGGCGTATTTATTCTGGCAAGAAATTAAATTAAATGAGCGCTGACTTGGACTTTCTCCCGTTTACCCGTCCCACGCTGGACGAAGACACCATTGCCGACGTAAGCGCAGTGCTGCGTTCCGGCTGGCTTACCAGCGGCCCCAAGGTGCAGGCGTTTGAAGCGCAGCTGTCGACGCTGATGGATGGCCGTCCGGTGCGCAGCCTTAATTCCGGCACTGCCGCGCTGGAAATCGCCCTGCGCCTGATTGATATTCAGCCCGGCGACGAAGTCATCACCACACCGCTGTCGTGGGTGGCGACCGCCAACGTCATCGT
>DMQT01000137.1:745-1266 GCA_003455595.1 Betaproteobacteria bacterium | reverse complement strand
CTGCCGGTGGATCGCGACCGCCTCTACGCCATTGCCCACGCGCACCAGCTGCGCGTGATCGAAGACGCCGCGCAGTCGTTCGGCGCGAGCTGGGACGGCAAGCCCATCGGCAGCTTCGGCGACCTGGTGGCGTTCAGTTTTCACGCCAACAAGAACATCACTACCGGCGAAGGCGGCTGTCTGGTGTTGCCCGACGCCAGCCAGATTGTGTTGTGTGAAAAGCTGCGCCTGCAAGGCGTGGTGCGCCACCCCGACGGCGGCATGGAAGTCGATGTGGCGGGCGGCAAGTTCAACCTGACCGACATTGCCGCAGCGATAGGCCTCGGCCAGTTGCGTCATCTGGAGGCATTCACCCTGCACCGGCGTGCGCTGGCCTGGCATTACTTTGACAGTTTTGACCGCGAACTGGGCTGCGAGCTGCCGCCGGAAAACTTTTACGACAGCAACTGGCACATGTTCCAGCTGGTATTGCCGCTGGATAAAATGAACATCAGCCGGGGCGAATTCATCGCCCGCATGAA
>DMQT01000137.1:0-540 GCA_003455595.1 Betaproteobacteria bacterium | reverse complement strand
GTGACGTGATGCGGGGGGCGCTGGCATGAGCGCGATACAGTTATCCGTCGTCATCCCGGTCTACAACGAAGAAGCCGGACTGGACGTGCTGTTCGCCCGGCTCTACCCCGCGCTGGACAAGCTGGGGTTGTGTTACGAAATCATCTTCATCAACGACGGCAGCCGTGACCGTTCCGCCGCCATGCTGCGCGAGCAGTTCGAACGCCGCCCGGATGTGACGCGGGTGGTTTTGCTGGCGGGCAATTTCGGCCAGCACATGGCGATCATGGCCGGGTTTTCGCGCTGCCAGGGCGAGCGCGTGGTGACGCTGGACGCCGATCTGCAAAATCCGCCGGAGGAAATCGGCAAGCTGCTGGCGCGTATGGACGAAGGCTACGACTACGTCGGCGGCGTGCGCCAGCAACGCCAGGATTCGTCCTGGCGGCGCCATGCCTCGTGGGCGATGAACCGCCTGCGCCAGCGCATCACCCACGTGGTGATGACCGACCAGGGCTGCATGTTGCGCGCCTATAGCCGCGAGGTGATTGCCGCCATCAACAA
>DMQT01000006.1 GCA_003455595.1 Betaproteobacteria bacterium | reverse complement strand
CCACATGTTCTTGTCCTTGAGCATGCGCCGCGCCCGATTGAACGCCGGCATCAGGTACGGGACGACCGAGCGTAGTTTCGATTGCCCTTGCCCCACGGCGTCTTCCAGTTGCGTCAACAGGGGTTGATCGATAGCACTGGCAAACCATGCTGCGCCATGGCGGGTGGTGCTCACTGAATAGACCCACGCCGCCGTGCTGTCGCCGTACACCTGGGCAAAGCTCTCGCGCACGTACGCGGCACGCATTGCTGCGCTGGTAATCACGGCGCTCCACGGGATGATCTGATAGCGTACAAAGTGGTTCGACACCACCACATCGACAGCGGCTGCCTGCCACTGCGCATCGGCGCGCATGATTTTGGCGAGCGTGTCGAGGGCGGGTTGCCAGCCGTTTTCGATCCCCGCGCCGGGCACCGCAACGCTGCTTTTTGCCACCACTTTTGGGCGCAGCAGGCCGTGCGTGCGCACCAGCACAATGCGCGCCGGTGTGATGGCCAGCGATACGCGATCAGGCCACAAACGTGACACGATTGATCTCCTCCAGCGTGGTCTCGCCGTTGGCCACCAGGTCCAGCGCCGCTTCGCGCAGGAAGCGTGTGCCGTTGCGGCAGGCCGCATCCTTGATCTTGCGGATCGGTTCGCGCGCCACAATCAGCTCGCGAATTTCATCGTTCAGGGTGAGCAATTCGGAAATCGCCTTGCGCCCCTTGAAGCCGGAGCCGCGACACTGCCCGCAGCCGTTGCTGGCGTGAAAGCTGTATGCCGCGGTGCTCGCGCGGGTCAGGCCGGAGTCGGCCAGCAGCGTTTCGGATGGCACATAGGGTGCGCTGCAATGCGGGCAATTCACCCGTACCAGACGTTGTGCGATGACCCCATTCAAGGCCGATACGAAGCTGTAGGGATCGACGCCCATGTGCATGAAACGGCCGATCACATCGAACACATTGTTGGCGTGCACCGTGGTAAACACCAGGTGACCGGTCAACGCCGCCTGCACCGCGATTTGTGCTGTTTCCGGGTCGCGTATCTCGCCCACCATGATCTTGTCCGGGTCGTGGCGCAGTACCGAGCGCAGGCCGCGTGCGAACGTCAGCCCCTTTTTTTCGTTGACCGGAATTTGCAGCACGCCGGACAACTGGTACTCGACCGGGTCTTCAATGGTGATGATCTTGTCGTGACCGTGGTTGATCTCGCTGATCGCGGCGTAGAGCGTGGTGGTCTTGCCCGAACCGGTGGGGCCGGTCACCAGCACCATGCCGTAAGGCTCATTGGACAGATGCCGCATCACTTTCAGGGCGCGTGCGTCAAAGCCTAAAAAATCCAGGCGCAGGCCGTTCATCTGATCAGACAGCGACTGTTTGTCGAGGATGCGCAGCACTGCGTCCTCGCCAAAAATGGACGGCATGATGGACACCCGGAAATCCACCTCGCGGCCCTGCATCGACACCTTGAACCGGCCATCCTGCGGCACGCGGCGTTCGGCGATATCCAGCTCCGACATGACCTTGATGCGCGACATCACCTGTTCGGCAAAATCGCTGCGTTGCATCGCGCCCACCTGCGACAGCACGCCGTCGATGCGGTATTTGATCACCAGGCCGTTGGCCGTGGTTTCGAGGTGAATATCGCTGGCACCGCTTTTCAGTGCATCGTAGAGCGTGGAATGTACCAGTCGCACCACCGGGCTGGTGTCTTCGCTGATGCTTTTCAGCGACAGGTCGGCGAGCTGCAACGCGCCCGATTCATTCTCCTTGTCCAGGCTCAGCACATCCTCCATGGCGCGCATCGATTCTTCGAAACGCGCCAGGAATGCCGCCACATCGGCGTGGTGCGCGAGATACCAGACGAAGGGGCCGGGCATGCGATCTTCGACCCAGGCATTCAGGCCGAGCATGAACGGATCGCCGGTCACCACCAGCAAGCGCGCGGCATCGTCACGAAATGCAATACAGGTTTTCTGCTGGGCAAGCGGGAACGGCAGCACGTCGAACGCCGGTGCCAGGCCATGCAATTGATCCATCGACAGCACCGGGTAGTGCAGCGTGGCAGCCAGGCGCGCCGTGAAGGCCTCGGGCGACACAGCCAGCTTTTCTTCCAGTACGTCGACCAGACGGCTGCGCAGGCGTGCTGCCTCGGCGCGTACCGATTGCAGCAGGTCGCCTGCAATGGCGGTGGCCGCCTGTGGTTCGTCAGCCGGGTGGGGAAATGCCAGTACTGGATTTGCGCTCATTGAATACTCCCGGCCAGATCGAAAATCGGCATGTACATCAACACCACAATGCCGCCGATGAATATGCCGATCACGGCCATCAGGATCGGCTCGAACAAGCGCGTGAACCAATCGACCCAGCGCGCCATTTCTTCATCGTAAAACCCGGCGATGCGCTCCATCATTTCGCCCATGCGCCCGGTACGTTCACCCACGCGCAGCATGCGCAAGCTCACCGGCGTGCTGAGCTGGTGTGCTTCCATGGCTTGCGAGATCGGTTTGCCCTCGCGAATATCGGTCACCGCGCGCTGCAACAGCCCGCGCAACGTCGGGTGCAACAGGCCTTCCACCATATCCAGTGCGGTGACTACCGGGATACCGCCGTTCAGGAGCATGCCCACGGTGCGGTAAAACCGCGCGAGCTGATAGACGCGCATGCGTTCGCCCAGCGCCGGAATGCGCCACAGTTTCAGCCCGACCCAGCGCCGGGTAGCGGGCAGCCGTGCCAGATAAATGCCCAGCGCCAGCAGGGCCAGCACGCCCATGCCGATTTGCAGCGCATGGCCTTCCATGAACACGCCCCATTGGATCAATAGCCGCGACATGAAGGGGATGTGGCCACCCATATCGTTGAAGATGGTGCTGAATTTCGGGACCACATAACCCATCAGAAACAGCGTTACCAGGGCGCCGACACTGACCAGCATGATCGGGTAAATCAATGCTGACACCAGCTTCTTTTTGACGATATCGAGCTGGGACTGATAGGCGATGTAACGCGTCAGCGCTTCCGACAAATTGCCGGTACGCTCGGCAGCGCGCACCGTGGCAATGTAGAGTGCGGGAAACGACTGCGGAAACTGCTCCAGCGCCTGCGACAGGGTCTTGCCTTCATACAGCTGCGCAATCACCTGGGTAATCGCGCGCTTCACTTCCGGGCGATGCTCTTTTTCTGCCAGCGTCTCCACCGCCTCGACCAGCGGCAGGCCTGCGTCCAGCAGGGCGAGCAGTTCCTGGCTGAACAGCACCAGGGGAAAGCGTGCGTGATTGCGCGAGAACAGCGTCAGGCTTTTGTGCGCAGCAACGGTGAGCACCGTATAGCCCTGCGATTCGGCCTGACGGGTTGCGTCAAGCGGATTCGCGGCATCAAAAGACAAAGCTGTCAGGGCTTCGCCCGCACGCATGGCGGTTATGCTAAAACGCATGCTGCATTACCAACTGGTGATATCCGCGTTTTCGCCGGTGCCGCCCGCTTGTCCATCCTTGCCCAGCGACAGCAAGTCGTAATCGCCATGCTCACCAGGGTTTTTGTACACATACGGACGCCCCCAGGGGTCGGGAGGCAATGCTTTCGCCAGATAAGGGCCATCCCATTTCGGCTCGTTTGCCGGTTTGGTCGTCAGTGCATTCAAGCTTTGTTCGGTGGTGGGATAGTGCCCGGTGTCGAGGCGATATTGATCCAGCGCCTTGCCCAGGGAGTCGATTTGATCCTTGGCAGCCTTGACTTCGGATTTGCCGATCTGTGCGAAATATTTTGGCCCCACGTAACCCACCAGCAAGCCGATGATGACCATCACCACCAGCAATTCCAGCAGGGTAAAACCGCGCTGCGCAGGCTGATTCAATTTTTCGGGAAAAAACAAAATGAAATGTCCTTGTGAAATGATGCTGCCCAATGGGCAAGCCTGAGCATCTTGTCTGCCAATTGTGACGCAGGTATTACCGACCGGTTTTATTCAGGAAGGACATGGCTGTGCACGTAGTCATGTCATAAAAAATTAATGTCGGTTTCATAATCACTTGCCACCCTACACACAGCCCAAATAAAAAAACTCAGGGAGGGCAGAGTGGAAACATTAGAAACAGATACGCCCGGCACGCACGCGTCGGGAAATCCATTGCACGCCATCGAGGCATTGCTGAAGATATCGCGGCGCCACCA
>DMQT01000219.1:38959-40973 GCA_003455595.1 Betaproteobacteria bacterium | reverse complement strand
TGATCTTGCGGCCGGTGAGGCCGGTGTCGCCATTGGGGCCGCCGATTTCGAACGGGCCGGCCGGGTTGACCCATAATTTGAAACTGGGGGTGCGCAGCGCCACCGGCACCAGCGGGTCGATGATGGCGCGGGTGATTTCCTGCGTGACCCAGGCGGGGTCGAGGTCGCGTTCGATCTGGGTGGAGATGACGACGTTTTCAATCCCGGCGACGCGCTGGCCTTCGTAGGCCACCGTGACCTGGCTTTTCGCATCCGGGCGTAACCACGGCAATACACCGGTTTTGCGCAATTCGGCCAGCTGCTTGACTAGACGGTGCGACAGCCAGATCGGGTAGGGCATGAGGTCGGGCGTTTCGTCGCAGGCATAGCCAAACATCAGGCCCTGGTCGCCCGCACCGATGTCGCCGCCTGTCAGCGTGATGCCTTTGTTAATCTGGATCGACTGGTGGTTGAAGCGCACTTGTACTTCGCAGGTGTTGGGGTCGATGCCGGTTTCCGCATCGCGGTAGCCGATGTCGCGCAACACCTGGCGGGCAATCGCTTCAGCGCGGCTTTCAATCTCGCTGAACAATGCCTTGCGCGCGGTTTTGAACTCGCCTGCGATGACCACCAGATTGTCAGCGACGAAGGTTTCACAAGCGACTTTGGCTTCGGGTTCTTCAGTCAGAAACGCATCCAGGATCGCGTCTGAAATCTGGTCGGCGATCTTGTCCGGGTGGCCTTCGCCCACGGATTCTGAAGTAAACAAATGGCGGCGGTTATTCATGCAGGGTTTCCTTTTGCGGTTGTTGGCTGGCGGCAAGCCGCCACAGCGAGGTGATTTCAGCTGCGCGCGCTGCGTGCAACGGGTCGGTTTCGTCGGCGGCGCGGGGATGGGTGGGCTTGGTGTCTATCCGTCCCAGCACCTGCAATCCGGCGGCGGCGAACATTGCCAGCAAGGCTTCGCGCGAGCGCAGGCCCAGGTGTTCGGCCAGGTCGGACAGCAGCAGCCAGCCTTCGCCGTCGGGTTCCAGGTGCGCGGCCAGCCCGTCCAGAAAGCCGCGCAGCATGCGGCTGTCGGGGTCGTAGATGGCGTGTTCGAGCGGCGAATTGGCGCGTGCGGGCAGCCACGGCGGGTTGCACACGATGAGCGGCGCGCGGCCTGCGGGAAACAGGTTGGCTGCGACCACCTCGACCCGCTCGTTCAGGCCGAGGCGGGCAATATTCTCGCCGGCACACGCCAGCGCACGCGCGTCCTGATCGGTCGCGACGATGTGTTTGACGCCTCGGCGCGCCAGCACCGCTGCCAGCACACCGGTGCCGGTACCGATGTCAAACGCCCGCTCCAGCGACGGCAACGGCGCTTGGGCGACCAGTTCGATGTACTCGCCGCGCACCGGCGAAAACACGCCGTAGTGGGGGTGGATCCAGCCGCCCAGCGCGGGTATCGCGACGCCTTTTTTGCGCCATTCGTAGGCGCCAATGACCCCCAGCAACTCGCGCAGCGAGACCACCGATGGCGCGTCACCCGCACCATACGCCTCGGTGCAGGCCAGGTGCACATCCGGTGCGCGGCGCAAGGGGATGCTGTAATCCGCGTCCAGTGGCAGCAGCAACATACCTAATGTACGCGCCCGGTGCGACTGGAACTGGCGGTGAAAGTTGAACGCTTCGGTCGGCGACGACGCGGGCTTGCGCGGTTTGCGGTCGATGCGGCGCGCCATGGCTTGCAGCAATTGCCGCGCATTCTGAAAATCGCCGTGCCATAGCAGTCCGGTGCCCTCGCTGGCCAGGCGATAGGCGGCATCGGCCGGGATGCGGTCATCGGCGACCAGCACGCGTTTCGGCGGCGCGCTGCCGTTTTCCGAGCGCCAGTGGGCGGTATGGGGCTGGTCGGCTTCGAGCCAGTGAATGACAGGCACATCGGATTCAGACACGTTTGAGTACCGGAAGGAGAGAAGGGTCGGATAACAGTTTCATCAGGATGAGGACTATCGGCTCAATGCCGGTGCCGGTGATGCATGTCCGGGAAGTG
>DMQT01000219.1:36773-38859 GCA_003455595.1 Betaproteobacteria bacterium | reverse complement strand
TGGCGATGGCTATGGCGCAGCGCTTCGTGGGTATGGCGGTGGGCGTGCCGTTCGCTGACGTGCAGCCAGACGCCAACGGCCATCAATACGCTGGCAGGCCAGAGTGCCCATCCCGGCGTTTCGCCCAGTAAAGGAAACGCAAGCGCAGCACCGGCGAACGGCGCAACGGAAAAATACGCGCCCGTGCGTGCCGAGCCCAATTGGCGTAGCGCCAGTACGAACAGTACCAGGCTGATGCCGTAGCCGAGCAGGCCCAGTACCCCGGCACTGAAAATGATGCTGGCGGGCGGCAGATGTCCGCCGACGGCCAGCCCCAGCGTGAGGTTGGTAATCCCGGCCGCGAGGCCCTTGATCATGGCAATTTGTGTGGCGTCGCTGGCGGCGATGTTGCGCGTCAGGTTGTTGTCGATTGCCCACAGCAGGCACGCGCCGATAATGGCGAATGCGCCCCAGGCCAGGTTAAGTTGGGCGGCGGGTTGCCAGGACAGCAGCGCCCCGCCAGCCAGGATAAACAGCATGCCGAGCGCAATGCGCCGGTCGAAATTCTCGTGGAACACGAACCACGCCAGCAGCGCGGTGAACACGCCTTCCAGATTGAGCAGCAGCGAGGCGCTGGCACCCTGGGTAAATTGCAGCCCCCACATCAACAGCGCCGGGGCGCAGATACCGCCCGCGATGACCGCGCCGATGAGCCAGGGCAGGTCATTTTTCACGAGCGCGACGGTTTGGGCAGGTGTGCCCCCGAAACGGCTACGCTGCCGCCACAGTGCCAGCCCCAGGCCGCTGCCGAGGTAGAGCAAACCCGCCAGTATCAGCGGGTGGACGCTGCCCACCAGCGCTTTGGCGATGGGCGTGCTGACGCCGAACAGCAGCGCCGCCAATAGCGCCTGCACGATGCCATTGTGCAGGGTCATGCGCATTGTCCCGCGACCCAGCCGGATGACCACGCCCACTGGAAGTTGTAACCGCCCAGCCAGCCGGTCACGTCCACTACTTCGCCAATGAAATACAGGCCGGGCACGGCCTTGACCTCCATGGTTTTGGACGACAGCGCACGCGTATCGACGCCGCCCAGCGTCACTTCGGCCTTGGCGTAACCCAGGCTGCCGTCGGGCATCAGACGCCAGCCGTTGAGCGCGAGGCTCATGGCCTGGATGTCTTTCTGGGCGTGCTCGGCCAGCGGTTTGATCCAGCCATGCAGGGCGCACCATTCCTGCGCAAAGCGCTTGGGCAGGCGCTCGGCCAGCAGATTCGGCAGCGTGGCCTTGCCGTGCCGGTGCGGCGCGAGCCAGTCGGCAGCGTCCACGCCGGGCAGCAGGTCGATGCTGATGGGCTGTTTTTTGCCATCGCTGTACGCCTGCATTTGCCAGTAGCTGGAAATCTGCAAAATGGCCGGGCCGGACAGGCCGCGATGGGTGATCAGCATGGCCTCTTTGAATTCGCACGGCTGGCCGTCACAGCGCGTCGCGACTTCCAGCGAGGCGCCCGATAAAGCGAGTAGCGGCGCGAGCGTGGCCGGGTCGAGCGCCAGCGGCACCAGGGCGGGCTTCGGGGCGATGATTGGCACGCTGAATTGCTCGGCCAGTTTGTAGCCGAACGGCGTGGCGCCGAGCTTGGGTATGGCCAGGCCGCCGCTGGCGATGACCAGCGACTGACAGCGAAATTCGCCCTGATCGGTTGCCAGGTGATAGCGCAGGCTGTGGTCAGCGATGGGCGCAACGCTGTTGACGGCGCACGGCTGCGCCCAGGCCACGCCGCCTGCATCGCATTCGCTGCGCAGCATGGCAATGATCTGCTGCGCGGAATCGTCGCAAAACAGCTGGCCCAGGGTTTTATCGTGATACGCAATACCGTAGCGTTCGACCAGTTTGATGAAGTCGAATTGCGAATAGCGGGCGAGGGCGGCACGCGCAAAATGCGGGTTATGCGACAGAAAATTGTCGGCGCTGATGCTGTGGTTGGTGAAGTTGCAACGCCCGCCGCCGGAGATGCGGATGCGTTCGCCAATCTTGGCGGCGTGGTCGATCAACAGGACTTTGCGCCCGCGTTGCCCGGCCTGTGCGGCGCACATCATGCCCGCTGCACC
>DMQT01000219.1:25295-36742 GCA_003455595.1 Betaproteobacteria bacterium | reverse complement strand
AGGAATTTAACGTCCGGGAAGCGCTCCTGCGTCATGGTCAGATTGACCCGGTTCGGTGCCAGATAGACGTATTGATTAGCGCCGTCGAGTGCGACGTTGAAGCCGTATTTGTCGACCAGTTTCTTGAGGTCGGCTTCGGAACCGCGCAACCAGCGCGCGGTGGCGTATTCGCAGCCTTCAAACAGCACGTCCACGCCGTATTCAAATTCCAGCCGGTGTGCGACCACGTCGAACTGCAGCGTGCCGACCGCGCCCAGAATCAGGTCGTTGGACGAAATCGGGCGGAACAATTGGGTGGCACCTTCTTCGGCGAGTTGCTGCAAACCCTTCTGCAGTTGCTTCATCTTGAGCGGGTTCTTGATCCGCGCCTTGCGGAAAAATTCCGGTGCGAATGACGGTATGCCGGTGAATTTGAGATTCTCGGATTCGCTGAAGGTGTCGCCCAGCCGGATTGTGCCGTGGTTGGGGATGCCGATGATGTCGCCGGCAAACGCTTCGTCGGCGGTGTTGCGGTCCTGCGCCATGAAGGTGATGGCATTGTTGACGGCCATGAATTTGCCGCTCGACACCTGCTTGATTTTCATGCCCCGGTCGAAACGCCCGGAACACACGCGCAGGAAGGCGATGCGGTCGCGGTGGCGCGGATCCATATTGGCCTGGATCTTGAACACGAAGCCGGAGAATTTGGCTTCATCCGGTTCGACGATGCGTGATTCGGTGGCGCGCGGCTGCGGTGGCGGCGACAGGTCTACCACGGCGTCGAGCATCATCTGCACGCCGAAGTTGTTCACCGCCGAGCCGAACAGCACCGGCGTCTGCTTGCCCGCGTGGTAGGCGGCCGCGTCAAAGGTGTGCGAGGCACCGCGCACCAGTTCGACTTCGACGCGCAATTCGTCGGCCTGGTCCTGGCCGATAAATGCATCCAGGCGCGGGTTGTCCAGCCCCTGGATGATTTCGCTGCTGCCCTTGTCGGCGTGCGGGTCGAACACCAGCACGGTGTCGTCATACAGGTGATATACACCGCGAAAACGCTTGCCCATGCCGATCGGCCAGGTCATCGGCGCGCACTGCATGCCGAGCACCGATTCGATCTCGTCGAGCAGTTCAATCGGCGCACGCCCTTCGCGGTCGAGCTTGTTGATAAAGGTGATGATGGGCGTATCGCGCATGCGGCAGACGTTGAGCAGCTTGATGGTTTGCGCTTCCACGCCGTTGACTGAATCGATCACCATCACCGCCGAATCGACCGCCGTCAGCGTGCGATAGGTATCCTCGGAGAAGTCCTCGTGGCCGGGCGTGTCGAGCAGGTTGATGATGTGCTCGCGGTAGGGGAATTGCATCACCGAGGAGGTGACCGAAATGCCGCGCTGCTTTTCCAGTTCCATCCAGTCCGAGGTGGCATGACGGCTGGCCTTGCGCGCGCGCACTTCACCCGCTACCTGGATGGCGCCGCCGAACCACAGCAGCTTTTCGGTCAGCGTGGTTTTACCCGCGTCCGGGTGGGAAATGATGGCAAAGGTGCGGCGGCGCTGGATTTCGGAGCTTGAGGCGGTCATGTTTGGCCAATAAATACAAGGGCGACTAAACCCGCTATTATCCCGGATATCGGTGCTAACCGCCAATCTGAAATGGGCTGGGGTTACGACTGGGCGCCGATGCAATACAAATATAAAACAAACATCACACATTGCCTGAATGAAACCACGTTTCAATTCCCTGTTGTCGATGCTGCGCGCGCCCAGCGTGTGGGTGCTGTTGTTCGGCAGTCTGCTCAGCGTTTGGCTGGCCTGGCATCAATGGCAGGAAATCGAGGCGCGTTCGCAGCAGCGCTTCAACCGTGAAGTAACCAGTCTGATACACAGTATCGACGCGCGTTTTCGTGAATTGTCTACGCTGCTGCTGGCAAGTAAAAGCCTATTTGCGGGCAGCCAGCAAGTCATGCCACTAGAATTCACTGCGTTTGTCCAACAGCTCGATTTACCCCATTCGCAACCGGGCATCCAGGGACTGGGCTACGCCCAATGGTTGCTGCAGGCGCAACGTGACAGGCTGATCCAGACCATGCGTGCTGGTGGGCAGCAGCCGGATTTCCACGTCTGGCCGGTATGCGCAGGGGCGTATTTTTCCAGCATTGTCAGCATGGTGCCGCTGGATCAGCGCAATCGGCGGGCAATCGGTTATGACATGTACTGTGAACCAACCCGCCGCGCAGCGATGGACGCTGCGGCGGTCAGTCAGCAGACGGTGTTGAGCGCTGTGGTGCAACTGGTGCAGGATCCGGGCGCGCCACAACCGGGCGTGCTGCTGTATTTGCCTGTATTTGACACGCCCGCGCCGCCGCCCGGTCGGCGCACCGACGCAGCCCTGCGCGGCTGGGTTTACCTGCCAATCAATGCAGGCAATCTGATGCAGGTGCTGCTTGCGTCTATTCCGAACCGGCTGGATTTCACCGTCACCGTCATGGATGTCACCGTGCAGGACTCACCGACGCCGTTGTATACCAGTGCTGGCCTTTATTCGCAGGCGCATTTTAGCCAGCGTGTGCGGTTGGCGCTGTATGGCCGAAGCTGGGAAGTCAATGCGCTTTCCAGTGTTGAGTTCGAACGCAATGTCAGTTACAGCGCTGCGCTGTATGCGTTGGCCGCGGGTTTGGGGCTGACCTTACTGGTGGCAGTGGTGATGGAGTGGCTGCGGCGTGGCCGGCGCGCGGCAGAAAAGCTGGCAGAGGCCATGACCCACGATTTACGCGAACGCAACACGGTATTCGAAACCTTGTTTCAATCAACACCGGATGCGACGCTGATTGTCGATGCAATGGGGCGCATCGTGCGCCACAACCGCCAGGCCAGCAGCTTGTTTGGCTATGCCGATGTTGCGCTCGATCAATTGACGGTCGAAGATTTGATACCGGCAATGCACCGCGATGCGCATCGCGAACATCGCAAGCAGTATGCCGCGCAGCCACAAGTGCGAGAAATGGGCAGCAGCCGTGATCTGACAGCGTTACGCGTGGATGGGTCGGTATTTCTGGTGGAGGTGAGGCTTGCCCCGTTGAGCTTGCAAGGCCAGCCGCATGTTTTGGCCGTGGTGCGCGATATTTCCGATCGTCGGCATATGGAGGCAGGCCAAGCGAGGATGCTGAAAGACAAGGAAACCCTGCTGCAAGAAGTGCACCATCGGGTGGAGAACAATTTGCAGGTGATCCACAGCCTGTTCGAGCTGCAAGTGGATAGCATTACTGACCCGACGGCGCGGGCCTGTCTGGCAGATGCGCAGGCGCGCGTGCGCGCCATGGCGCTGATTCATCAGGTGCTGTACCAGTCACACGATTTTGCCGAGGTGAATTTCTCCGATTATCTGGCGCTGCTGCTGCGCGACCTGGGCGCCACGCTGGGGCGTCCCGAGATCGTGGTGCGCTGTGATACGCAGGCGGTTCGCATGAATCTGCAACGCGCCATTCCGTGCGGTCTCCTGATGAGCGAAGCAGTGAGCAATGCGTACAAGCATGCTTTTCCGGGACAACGCTCTGGGATTATTTCGCTGAGCTTGAGGCAGGTTGCGGATGGCGTTGAAATGACGGTAGCAGATAACGGTGTCGGTTTGCCGCCTGACTGGCGCGAGCGCGATACCCTGGGCATGCGCTTGATCATCTTGCTGGCGGAACAGTGTGGTGCGCGCCTGTCGATCCAAACCGGCATGGGCACACGCATTGCGCTATATTGGAAAGAAGAATCTGAAAAAGCAGAGGGGAATGCATGAATCCGGCACGCATCATGATCGTTGAGGACGAGCGCATCAGTGCTCACAGCCTCGAACAACAGCTCAAAAAACTGGGTCACAGCGTGGTGGCCAACGTCGGTCGCGGCGAGGACGCTGTGCTGGCCGCCGAGCGTGAGCGCCCCGACTGTATCCTGATGGATATTCATCTGGCCGATGCAATGGATGGCATCGCCGCCGCCGAAGTGATTCGCGCACGCTGGGATATTCCGGTGGTGTATCTGACCGCTTATGCCGATGATGAGACGCTCGCCCCCGCCCGCGCAACAGCACCCTACGGCTATCTGGTCAAGCCATACGAAACCCGCAGTGTGGAAGCGGTTTTTCAGATGGCAGGCGCGCGCCACGCTACCGAACGCGCGCTGAAGGCCAGCGAAGCACGCTTGAATCTGGCGCTGGACGCCACGCGCATGAGCGATTTCGAGATCAACCCTGCTGCCGGACGGGTGCATTGTCATCGGCATGGTCACAGCCTGCTGGGCGACACGGTGGGTGAACTGTCGTTCGATGACCTGGTTGAGCGCATTCATCCGGATGGACGCGACCAATTGCTGACGGCCTATCGCCACAGCCTGGAAACGGGCGACGTGTTCGATATCGAGTTCCGGCTTGGTGGGTTAACAGAACAGGCCGCCCGCTGGTTGCGCGTGGTCGGCAAGGTGTATACCGATGGCGCTATCCGTCACGTTTATGGTGTCGTTGAAGATGTCAGCGCCCGCCACGAGAATCAGGCACGACTGGCGCAGGCGGCGCAAATTGTCGCGTCGGCCAGCGAGGCGATCTTCATTGCCGACGCCGCGTGGCGGCTGGAATCGGTTAACCCGGCTTACGCGCACTGCTACCGGACGGCGCGAGCGAGGCCCTCGGGCATCCGCCGGCGATACTGGAACAGCAAACTGCCGAGCTGGCCACGGCGATCAAGGTTGCGCTTGTCACAGATGGTAGCTGGCAGGGCGAACTGAGGTTTCAGCCCGGTGCCGGTGCGGCACGGCATTTCTGGGTGAGTCTGGTGCTACTGCGTGATATTGCAAAATCGAGTCACAGTGTGGTGGGTATGCTGGCCGATATTTCCCGCCTGAAAGCAGCGCAGGCAAAAATCGAGGAACTGGCATATCACGATGCATTGACCGGCTTGCCTAACCGCAGCCTGGCGCATGACCGGCTGGCGCAGGCCATGCTGAGATCCGAGCGAACCGGTATGCCGTTTGCACTGCTGTATATCGACCTTGACCGCTTTAAGGTGATCAATGACCGTTATGGGCACGAGGCTGGCGACAAGGTGCTGGTTGAAACCAGCCATCGGATGCGTTCTGCAATTCGCCAGACAGACACGCTGGCGCGGCTGGGCGGGGATGAGTTTATTGTCGTTGCCGAAGACGTCGAGATGCCGCAGGGCGCGCTGAGGGTTGCTGACGAGCTGTTGCAGGCTCTGTCGCCGCCGTGTGCGGTCGCCGACAGTCTGGTGGCGTGCGGCGCGAGCATCGGTATCGCAATCTATCCGCAGGACGCGCACGATCAGGACGCGCTGCTGCACGCTGCCGACCAGGCAATGTATCAGGCCAAAGTGGCCGGTGGCCAGCGTTACCGCATGTTTGACGCAAATATGCTGCAGGTTTTGCTGCCGGGTTTGGAGCTGGAACATGAACTGCGGCGCGCATTGTTGCACAAGGAATTCGTATTGCACTATCAGATACAGGTTGATACGACGGGGGCGATAGTCGGTGCTGAGGCGCTGAGGCGCTGGCGCGCTGGCGGCACCCCGAGTGAGGTCTGCTGACCCCCGACCAGTTCATCGACAAGCTTGAACACATGGGCATGATGGACATGTTTACCCAGTGGGTGGTGCAGGCAGCGTGTCAGCAGATGGCGGCGTGGCGGGAGCAGCGTCACCCGATTGCACGGGTGGCGGTGAATGTCCCACCTTGTGCGTTGCAGCATTGTGCGCTGGCTGGTTTTATAAAGGAGACGCTTGCCCGGCTTCAGTTGCCGGGTCTGCCTTGAAGTCGAAATCACCGAATCGGTGCTGCAGCAAGGGCTTGCGGCGTTTGCCTGTCTGAATCGTATCGAGGCACTGGGCTGCGCGATAGTGCTTGACGACTTCGGCGCGGGTTACGCCAGCCTGAGCTCAATCAAACATCTGCCATTGGTGCGGCTGAAAATCGACCGCGAATTCGTCCACGATGTCGAACATAACCCGTGCAGCGTCGCGATCATTGAAACCATCCTCACGCTCGCAACCAAACTTGGTATGGATGTGGTCGCTGAAGGCGTCGAGACGGAGGCCCAGTTGCAGAGGCTGAAAACGCTTGGCTGCCGAATATTTCAGGGTTATCTGTTTGGCAGGCCGACCGACCCGGCAGCGCTGTTGCCTGCATTGCGCGTGCCCGTGTCCTGAGGCCAGCGCTGGCTTATACTGCAAACCATGGACAAAATGCAGCGCGCCAAATAGTCATTAAACTGGTTTTATGAAAAAAATATCCGTTCTATTCNNGTGTGGTTGAGATCGTGACGCGCATCATGGAATCAATGATGTCCGCCAACGAGTCCGCCCATGTTGATCTGGGCGTGCGCGATGGCGCGATGATGGCATTTGTCGAAACCGGCTATGTAGATGGGCTCGACCGCAACATGGTGCTGGCCGACAGGCAGCGGTTGATGGATGATGGGTTTGTAAAGACTGCTGCGGTGTTGGCTATGCCCACAAAATCGCTGCAAAACGCGCTCGTAAGTGTTTGATTTTATTAAGATGCATTTGTAGGTTTTTGGTGGTAAAATTTACCTTCAAAATGCTTATAAGGTATTGTTTTAAATGAAGAAAACAGCAGTTCTATTCGTGTGCATGGGCAATATCTGCCGTTCGCCAATGGCCGAAGGTGCGTTTGCCAAAGCCTTGCAATTGGCTGATTTATCTGCTGTCGTGTCGATAGATTCGGCTGGCACACATGATTATCACGTCGGCGATGCGCCCGACCTGCGCGCACAGCGTACCGCCTTGAGCCACGGTTTTGATATCAGCGGTCTGCGTGGCCGCCAAGTCCAGGACAGTGATTTTGATCGATTCGATTATGTGCTGGCGATGGACAGCCAAAATTTCAATGCGCTAAAACACCGCGCCCATGCGCGTCATCATGCCAAAATCAAACTGCTGCTGAGCTTCAGTCGTCGTTACCCTAATCTGGACGTGCCGGATCCATATTATGGTGGGCAGCAGGGCTTTGACCTGACGCTGGCGATGGTGGAAGACGCGGCGGAAGGTTTGCTCAAACACATATTGGCAGCACGCACCAAGGTTGGCTAAACACAGTGCGTTAAATCAAGCGTAATCAAAGCGTTTAGACGCAATAAAAAAGGTGGCCCTGGCCACCTTTTTTATTGCTGTCAGACTTGTTGTCGTATCAACGCCGTGTTTCAATTTGCTCCAAAGAGACTTCCTGGGCTGCCTGTTGCTGCGCAGCTGCCCGGCGCGGTGCGCGGGCAATCGGCGCGGCATCCGCAACGCTGGTCGACGCGCTCGGCTGGGTTTCTATCTGTACCAGCTCAACCGCTGCATCTGTCATGGCCGGTGCTGCCTGGCGACGTGGGCGTGGCGCAGCAAGCGGTGCAGGCTCGATGTTGACTGTCGATTTTGCCTGCGTTTCAACCTGTTGCAGCTGCGCCGCTTCAGGTGTGATGAGTTGCATCTCGCTGATCACTTTGTCCGCCGACATGCGCCCGCTCGGTGCCGCAGCAACCGGTTTTGCCAGCGCTATGGGTGCTGGCGCTACGGCGACAGGTGTTACAGGCGCTACAGCAACAGGCGCTGCCGTCTCGGTCAAGTCGGCGACGACGTGAAGGGGCGCGTTATCCGCTTCCAGTGTGTTTGTCATTTGGACGGGAATGGCAGCGGGGAGGGATTCGCTCACAGCGTCAGCGTTTTGCACGTTGTGCTCAAGCCCTGCTTCGCTGGCTACTGCGTCATTGTTCTGATCCTGCTCTGGACGGCGTTCACGGCGGCCACCGCGACGGCCACGGCGACTGCGGGGCTCGGTGGGAGTGCCGGACTCAGTCGGGGTAGCAGCACTGATGGGTGCGCTGTCGGTAGCGACCAGCGCCTCAACGGCGGCTGCTTCACCTTCTGGCTTGGGTGGGCGCGGTTGCTGCTGGCGCGGTTTACGTGGCTGCTCGGATTTGACAGTGGCGTCGGCTGGATTGGCTGGACGTTCGTTCGCCTGGCGTTCCGTGCGTGGTGCGCGTTCTGGACGTGGCGTACGTTCCTGGCGCTCCGGGCGTTCGCCGCGTGGTGCGCGTTCCTGATTTTCAGTGGAAGCGGCGCGTGGCGGCCGTTCGCTGCGTTCACCCTGTGCACTGCGCTCGCTGCGCTGGCGCCCCCGACCACGGCTGTCGCGGGTTTCACGCACCGGTTGGGCCACGGGTTCTGCCACGACGGGCTGGGCGGGTTTTTCATCCCCAAACTTCTGTAACCAGCCAAAGATGCGACCGATCAGTCCGGACTTTGCCTCAGCCTGTGCAACCGGCTGAGGTGCAGCCTGCTTTTCTTCCATGATAGGCGCGGGCTGCGCTGGCGTAATGCCACGTACCGCAGGGATCTGCGGCGCGAGTTTGTTTTCCTTATGGGCTTCGGTATGGGCGACATCTTCAATCGCGTCAGCCAATTTGTAGCTCGGCGTGGTGACGTCGTTTTGATTGAGTTCGTCGTGGCGCAGACGGGCAATTTTGTAATGCGGCGTGACCAGATGGATGTTTGGAATCAGCAGCACATTCACCTTGAGGCGGGATTCGATGGCGAAGATGTCGGCGCGCTTCTCGTTGAGCAGGAAAGTGGCCACGTCCACCGGAATCTGTGCATGAATTGCGCCGGTGTTTTCCTTCATCGCATCTTCCTGGATGATGCGCAGGATATGCAGGGCGGTTGATTCAATGCCGCGAATGAAGCCGGTGCCGCTGCAACGCGGGCAGGGCTGATGGCTGGATTCGCCCAGCGACGGCTGCAGACGCTGACGCGACAGCTCCATCAGGCCGAATTTGGAAATCTTGCCGAACTGCACGCGCGCACGATCGTAGTGCAGCGAATCGCGCAGGCGGTTTTCCACCTCGCGCTGGTTGCGCTGGCTTTCCATGTCGATGAAGTCGATTACGATCAGGCCGCCCAGGTCGCGCAGACGCAACTGACGGGCGACTTCTTCGGCCGCTTCCAGGTTGGTGTTGTAGGCAGTCTGTTCAATATCCGCGCCCCGCGTGGAGCGCGCCGAATTGACGTCCACCGACACCAGTGCTTCGGTGTGGTCTATGACGATGGCGCCGCCGGAAGGCAGGTTCACTTCGCGGGAGAAAGCGGTTTCGATCTGATGTTCGATCTGGAAGCGTGAGAACAGCGGCACGTCGTCCTTGTACAGTTTGACCTTATGCACGTTGCCGGGCATGACGTGGCTCATGAACTGCTGCGCCTGCTCGAATACTTCTTCCGTATCGATCAGGATTTCGCCAATGTCGGGCTGAAAGTAGTCGCGGATGGCACGGATCACCAGGCTGCTTTCCTGATAAATCAGGAATGCGCCTTTCTGGCTGTTGGCGGCGGAATCAACGGCGTTCCAGAGTTGCAGGAGATAGTTCAAATCCCATTGCAGTTCTTCCACGCCCCGACCGATACCGGCGGTGCGCGCGATGATACTCATGCCCGACGGGATTTCCAGTTGCGCCATCACGTCGCGCAATTCGTTGCGCTCTTCGCCCTCGATACGGCGCGATACGCCACCGCCGCGCGGGTTGTTGGGCATCAGTACCAGATAGCGTCCGGCCAGGCTGATGTAGGTGGTGAGTGCCGCACCCTTGTTGCCACGTTCGTCTTTTTCCACCTGGACGATGATTTCCTGGCCCTCGCGCAGTACATCCTGGATGCGTGCGCGTGACACGTCAGCAACGTCTTTGGAGAAGCAGGCGCGGGACAGTTCCTTGAACGGCAGAAAACCATGACGGTCGGTGCCGTAGTCGATAAAGGCCGCTTCGAGGCTGGGTTCAACCCGGGTGACGATGCCTTTGTAGATGTTGCTTTTGCGTTGTTCTTTGCTCGCGGATTCAATGTCGAGGTCAACCAGTTTCTGGCCATCTACAATGGCGACACGCAGTTCTTCCGCTTGTGTCGCATTAAATAACATGCGTTTCATTTATCGTTCTCCCGCGCGCGATAGTCACGGGACAACCAACCGTCGCGCTTGCGGCGCGGAGTGGCAGCTTAGGAGTTTTATGCTGGAATTTCAGTCATTTGAACAACCAGGTTACTCGGGCGTGGCGGTTAGTTGTAAGGACAGAGGAAGCAATCTGTCTGTCCGGAAATCAGGGTGCGTTTCGCGCGCTTATGCAGTACCATCGCTACTTTTTTATGCGGCGTCCATGCGCTTCAGGGCATGCTCGGACAGCTCGGGAGTTTCAGGCATGGCGGTGCAAAATAGTGGCAGGGGCGGTGCGTGTAAACTTGCATCCGGTGAGCGAATTAACCGGCTAATTGTACTCCTGGACGCGAAATTTTCCGTCAATTGCCGGATAAAACCGGCCTGGAAGACGTCACAGAAAGCAGAACTAGTATATGCAAAATGAATGATTTACGCAAAGAATCTGTCACATACATCAAAGTAGATGAGTCGGGTGCCGGGCAGCGCGTGGATAACTTTCTGGCACGCCAGCTGAAGGGTGTACCTAAGAGCCATTTATACCGGATTTTACGCAGTGGCGAAGTACGCGTGAATAAAGGTCGTTGTGATGCTTCCCGTAAACTGGTTTTGGGTGATGAAGTGCGTATCCCGCCGATCCGCGTCGCTGCCCCGAGTACGGCGAAGGCCACGATTTTGCCAAAAGATGTGAGCCGTTTGGCACAACACATCCTGTATCAGCACGAAGGCTTGCTGGTATTGAACAAACCGGCTGGCATGGCTGTGCACGGTGGTAGCGGTATTAGCTTGGGGGTAATTGAACAACTGCGATTGGAGTTGCCTGAGCAGCGCTTTCTTGAATTGGCGCACCGGCTGGATCGGGAGACGTCAGGGGTGTTGATGCTCGCCACCAAACGCAGTGCGCTGGTAGCGTTGCACGACATGATGCGCAATAACCAGATGGACAAGCGCTATTTTGCGCTGACACTGGGCCGCTGGAGCGATGCGCTACGGCATGTGCGTGAGCCTTTATTCAAATATATCAATGAGTCAGGCGAGCGGCGGGTGCTGGTGCGTGCAGATGGCCAGCAAGCGCACACGGTATTTCGTTTACAACGCAACTGGAAGGCATTCAGTTTGCTGGAAGCCGAGCTGAAAACCGGGCGTACGCATCAGATACGCGTGCATCTGGCACATGCAGGCTTCCCGATTGCAGGCGACGATAAATATGGCGATTTTGCGCGTAACAAGCAGCTGGCTAAACAGGGTCTTAAGCGCATGTTTTTGCATGCGCATCGGGTGAGCATCAAGCATCCGCTCACCGGTGAGATGCTGCTGCTGGAAGCGCCACTGCCCAAAGAGCTGGCTGATTTTGTGGCACAACTTGATCGGGAGGCGCATGACCAGCAGGCGGTTTGATTTACTGATTTTTGATTGGGATGGCACCTTGATGGACTCGACGGCAGCGATTGCCGAGTCGATTCGGTGCGCCTGCACCGACTTGGGGCTACGCGTGCCAAGCACGGA
>DMQT01000219.1:17147-25266 GCA_003455595.1 Betaproteobacteria bacterium | reverse complement strand
GAATTGTTGCCGCAAGACTATCCGCGCTTGGTGGCGCGTTACCGTCACCATTTTCTCGGGCAGGATCACCGCTTGCCATTATTCGACGGCGTGACCGAAACCATTAAAGCGCTGCACGCTGCCGGATTCTGGATGACAGTGGCAACGGGGAAAAGCCGTAAAGGGTTGGAACGCGCTTTTGACCAGAGTGGATTGCGTGGCTACTTTCATGCATCACGTTGTGCGGATGAGGGGTTTTCCAAACCGCATCCCGGCATGGTGCAGACGTTAATGAATGATTGTGGCGTGTCTGCCGAACGCACGCTGATGATCGGCGACACCAGTCACGACCTGCAAATGGCGCTGAATGCCGGCGTAGCGAGTGTCGGGGTGACGTATGGCGCGCATGGTGCGGAGACGCTTACGCCGTGCCAGCCCCTATATCTGGCGCATGATTTCAAGGACCTGGCCGCATGGCTCAACAGCCACGCCTGATTTGCGCCAGCGCACAGTTGAAGAATGCAGCCGCTGGGGTGCGTTTTGAAGTGGAGATCGGTGGCACGCCGGTGCCGGCATTCGTGATTCGGTATCACAATAAAATACATGCCTATCTCAATCGCTGCGCGCATATTCCGATAGAAATGGACTGGCAACCCGGCGATTTTTTCGACTTCTCCGGGTTATACTTGGTCTGCGCTACGCACGGTGCATTGTATCTGCCTGAAACCGGACAATGCGCAAGCGGACGTTGCGCCGGAAAAGGCCTGACCGCAGTCGCCGTGCAGGAACATGACGGCAATATTTATTTAACTGAGGAAATTCACCATGTCTGAGCCGGAAAAATCCGGGAATTGGGAGCGCGAAGTGCTGGAGAAAGTCGCGCTGTCCGCCGTGAAAGAGCAGCGCACTGCGCGCCACTGGAGTATTTTTTTCAAGCTGCTGGGATTTTCCTACCTGTTTATTTTGCTGTTTCTGGTATTGGGCTGGATCGGCGACCATGGCATTCCGATTCCGGGCAAGCATACTGCACTGGTTGAATTGAACGGCACCATCGCACCGGGCGAAACCAGTGCCGATGAGGTGATGGCTGGGCTGCAGGCAGCTTTTGAGGACGGCAATACCAAAGGCGTGATTCTGCGTATCAACAGTCCGGGTGGCAGCCCGGTGCAGTCTGGCCAGATTTATGACGATATCAAACGTTTGCGTACGAAATACCCAAATATACCGCTGTATGCCGTGGTGGACGACATATGTGCTTCCGGTGCTTATTATGTAGCGTCAGCGGCTGACAAGATTTATGTGGATAAAGCCAGCATCGTGGGCTCGATTGGCGTGCTGATGGATGGGTTCGGTTTTACCGGTACCATGGATAAGCTCGGCGTGCAGCGGCGTTTGCTGACAGCGGGCGAAAACAAGGGCTTTCTCGACCCGTTCTCACCTGAGAATCCACAGCAGGTAGCGTATGCAAAATCCATGCTGGAAGAAATCCACCAGCAGTTTATCAAGGCTGTACGTGATGGCCGGGGCAGCCGATTGAAAGAAACGCCCGACATGTTCAGCGGCTTGGTCTGGAGCGGTGAAAAAAGCATCACCCTCGGTCTGACCGATGCGCTGGGCAGTGCCGATTACGTTGCTCGCGATGTTATCAAAGCCAAAGATATTGTTGATTTTACCCGTCAGGAAGGATTTGCCGACCGGTTTGCCAAACGCTTTGGCGTGGCAATGGGAAAAAGCATGAATCCGCTGGCATATGCAGGCAGCATAATACGTTGAGAATAACGGCGCCGTATCAGCCGATCGCCTGTGTGCAACACGAGCGGCTCGAGTTCGCTGTGCTCAAGCGCATACCGCTGTGGTTGCGCTATCGGGACACTAACGGTATGCATGCTACGGTCAAGGTCTTGCCGCTGGATGTAGAGACGCGCGACGCTGCCGAATGGCTGAGCGCGCGTTTCGAGGATGGGCATAGCGAAATACTCCGGCTGGACTGGCTACTCGATTTTTCAGAGCAGCCTTTTGCTGGCACCCACACAGCATCCGATTAAGCGCTGCGTTTTACGATTCTGTCTCCCACTGTGGCTACTCCAGAAGAACTTTCAAATTTTCTTGCGGAAGTCGAGCGCCGCGCATTTCGTCAGGCGGCGTTTGCGGTGCGCGACGATCAGGCAGCGTTGGATATTGTGCAGGACAGCATGTTCAAGCTGGCTGAAAAATACGCCGACCGGCCTGCCAGTGAGCATCCCATGTTGTTCCAGCGCATACTGCAAAACACCATACGGGATTATTTTCGGCGTCAAAAAGTACGCAACTACTGGACTACTGCGCTGTCATTTATAGCGCCCGGTCAGGATCCGCATAGTGAAGATGCAGACAGCATTGAGCATGTCCAAAGCACTGCCGAGTCGGATGACCCGGTGCATCAAGTAGACGCCAGTCAGCGCATGCGTGTATTGCAAACGGCGCTGGAAAAGTTGCCGCTACGTCAACGCGAAGCCTTCTTGTTGCGTTACTGGGAAGAGATGGATACGGCAGAAACAGCCAAGGTAATGGGTTGCTCAGAAGGAAGCGTGAAGACGCACTGTTCGCGGGCGGTTCACGCGCTCTCCAAGTATCTTGAAAGTCGGGGGGTAACGTTATGAATGAAAATGATTTCTCAAATAAACTGGTTGCTTTATTGAATGCTGATGTAGATAACATCAGTACCAAGGCGGCATTGGGTCTGCGCACAGCGCGCCATTTGGCAGTCGCGCGTGCGGTTTCGCAGCAGCCTGCCGAAGTCGGGCGTTCGGGTAACCTTTTGCACCGTCATTCCTGGTTTTCCCAGCATCGCACTGTCGTTGTGGGTGCGATCTTTATTGCTCTGCTGCTCAGCATGCTTGGGGTCTGGCAGATGCTGCCCCAACCCGCAGACGACCAGGCTGATATTGATGCTGCCCTATTAACGGACGATTTGCCCGTGCACGCCTATCTGGATAATCACTTCACGCAATGGCTAAAAAATTCCTCTTCCGGGCAATAGTCTGGCTGCTACTGTGTTGCTCACCTGTAGCCATGGCTAGAGGGGCAGCGCAATCAGTTGGTAAAGAACAGGCCATTGAGTGGCACGCCATGACGCCGACACAACAGCAAATTCTGGCGCCATTGGCCACGCAGTGGAATGGTTTGCCAGCAATACAGCGTGTGCGTTTACTTGAGGTGGCTGCAAAATATCCCAGCATGAAACCTGAAGCACGCCAACGCTTTCAGGCACGTATTAAAAACTGGGCATTGCTCAGCCAGGCAGAACGTAAGAAGGCACGAGAGAATTACAAAAAACTCAAGCATTTGTCGCCCGAGCAGCGTGCCGCAATCAAACGCCGTTGGGAAATAAAACAGCAGGCCAGTGAGCCAATCAGGCCGTCAGTGCCGGCCCACCCAGTTGCGCCCGCCCTTACGACAGTTCCGTAACGGCCTTCTTAAGTTCCCATACATGGCGTTTGGCATTCGCTGCGCTTGCGCTACCAGGTCAGTACATCCAGTCCTTCATTTGCCAGCATCTGGGTCAGCGTAATCAGCGGTAAGCCAATCAGCGCGTTGGGATCATCACTTTCCAGTTTGCTGATGACGGCGATACCCAAGGTTTCTATGCGGGCGCTTCCTGCACAGTTATAAGGTTCATCCTTGCGTAGATAAGATTCGATCTGGGACGCAGTGAGCGGGCGTAGATGCACCGTAGTCGGCACACAAGCGGTCTGCATGCTGCCGCTGGCGCTGTTGTAGAGCGATAAGGCAGTGTGGAATACCACGCTCTTGCCTGCCATCAGACTCAGTTGCTCGACCGCCCGTTGATGCGTACCGGGTTTGCCAAGCTGAAGCCCGTCCACCGTGGCAACTTGATCCGAGCCGATAATCAGCGCGTTTGGATATGCAGTTTGTACCGCGCGTGCCTTGAGCTGTGACAGGCGCACTGCGGTCGCCTCAGGCGTTTCGTGCGGCAACGGTGTTTCATCGACTTCGGGTGCGACTACCTCAAACGGAACTTGCAGACGCTGTAATAGTTCACGCCGATATGGCGAGGTGGAGGCCAGTATCAGCTGTAGCGCACGTGTCTGCAATATGCTCAATCAGGCTGAATTTCGAGCAGAGCTTGATCTGGCGTCACCGCATCGCCTTTGACAACGAACAGGGTAATCACGGTACCGGCAATGGAAGCCTGAATTTCGTTTTCCATTTTCATGGCTTCAATTACCAATACCGGATCGCCTGCTTTGACTTTTTGGCCGGTGGTGACCAGTACATCGACAATATTGCCTGGCATAGCGGTGGTAACGTGGCCTACATGGCTAGGACGTGGGCGTCCGCTCGCCGGCGACTTGCTACCTCCCGATTTAAGCTTGGGCGCATTGTCACTGCCAGTGTTGATTTCGACTTCGTTGAGCGCTTCAACCAGGACTTCTTCGGTTACGCCATCGACTGACACATAGTAAGGACGCTCTGCTTGTGAACCGTGCCCTGTGCCAGTGAGGCGGATGTGATAGGTTTCGCCATGCAGGGTAATGCGGAATTCGTCGGCCGCAGAGCGGGTTTGTGTCGTCGCGTTTTTTTCACCGGCGGTCCGTAGCGGTTCGGGTGCCAGACTACCTGCATTGCGTTCCTGCAGGAACGTGCGACCCAAATCCGGGAACATGGCATAGGTCAGAACATCCTCTTCTGATTTGGTGAGCCCCTCGATTTCACCCCGTAGCTTGTCCAGTTCGTCCGGGATCAGGTCGGCCGGGCGACAGGTGATGACGTCCTGTTCGCCTATGGCCAGATTCAATACCTGTGAGTTGACTTCGCCGGGTGCCTGGCCGTAACGGCCTTGCAGATAGAGTTTGACTTCGTTGGTGATGGTCTTGTAACGGCCGCCGGTTAACACGTTGATGACCGCCTGGCTCCCGACGATTTGCGATGTTGGCGTGACCAGCGGAGGGTAACCGAGGTCTTCGCGCACCCGCGGAATTTCCATCAGGACTTCGTCCATGCGGTCGAGCGAGCCTTGTTCCTTGAGCTGGTTGGACAAATTGGAGATCATGCCGCCCGGTACCTGGCTAATCAGCACGCGCGGGTCTACGCCGGTGAAGGCGCTTTCGAATTGCCAATAGAGTTTCCGTACTTCACGGAAATAGGCAGCGATTTCTTCCAGCAATGGCAAGCTCAAGCCGGTGTCGTACTCGGTACCCGCCAGCGCGGCGACCATGCTTTCTGTGGTGGGGTGGCTGGCACCTTCCGAAAACGCGGAGTTGCAGGTGTCGATAATGCTGGCACCGGCCTCGATGGCTTTCAGGTGCGCCATGCTGGCCAGGCCGGATGTGGCATGGCTGTGAGTATGCACCGGTAATCCGGTGGCTTCGCGTACGGCCTTGACCAGATCAAACGCGGCCGTCGGCGTCAACAGACCTGCCATATCCTTGATGGCAATGGTGTCGCAACCGTAATCCGCCAAGCCTTTGGCCAGCGTCACAAAGTGCGGGATATTGTGCACTGGACTGGTGGTGTAGGAGATTGCGCCCTCTGCATGTTTACCGGCTTTTTTTACAGCCGCGATGGAAACCTGCATGTTGCGCAAGTCATTCATGGCATCAAAAATGCGGAACACATCGACGCCATTGTCGGCGGATTTCTGCACGAAAGCGCGTACCATGTCGTCGGCATAATGGCGATAACCGAGCAGATTCTGCCCACGCAACAACATCTGGATCGGCGTATTGGGCAAGGCTTTGCGCAATTTTCTCAGGCGTTCCCAAGGGTCTTCGCGCAAGAAGCGCACGCAGGCGTCAAACGTGGCACCGCCCCAGGCTTCGAGCGACCAGAAGCCAACGCTGTCAAGTTTGGCGCAGATCGGCAGCATGTGTTCAGTACGCATGCGCGTGGCAATGAGGGATTGGTGGCCGTCACGCAGGACGAGGTCGGTAACGAATACTTTTGGCATGTTCGGTGCAGTCTGTTGAGTTAAACGGGTTACAAGCCGTTGTGTGCGGCGATGGCGGCAGATATGGCTGCTGCGATCATCTCGGGCGGCTGGCGTACGGCGTAGTTTACCAGTTCGGGGTGAGTATCCACGAACGAGGTATTAAAACGGCCACTGCGGAAATCCGGGTTTTTCAGGATTTCAAGATAATATGGAATCGTTGTTTTGACACCATATACCACCATGTCATTTAGCGCACGGCGACCGCGTTCCATCACGCTTTCCCAATTCAAGTTCCATACCGTGAGCTTGGCGCACATCGAATCGTAGTAGGGTGGAATCACATAGCCGCTGTACATGGCGGCATCAGTGCGAACACCCGGACCGCCTGGGGCGTAGTAACGTGTTATCCGGCCAAAACTGGGCAGAAAGCCGTTTTTCGGGTCTTCTGCGTTGATGCGGAATTCCATCGCGAAGCCGCGATAATGCACGTCTTCCTGTTTGTATTGCAGCACCTGGCCAGCAGCAATGCGAATCTGCTCCTGCACAATGTCCACCCCGGTAATGGCCTCGGTAATGGTGTGCTCGACCTGCAACCGGGTATTCATTTCCATGAAGTAGAACTGATTGTCAGTATCCAGCAGGAATTCAACGGTACCAGCGTTTTCATAGCCCACAGCCTTGGCAGCGCGTACCGCTAACTTGCCGATATACTGACGCTGCGCTTCAGTCAGCTGGGGTGAAGGCGCGATTTCGATCAGTTTCTGATTGCGTCGCTGGATCGAGCAATCGCGCTCAAACAGGTGAATGGTGTTGCCGAAACTGTCGGCCATGACCTGGACTTCAATGTGCTTGGGATTCACCACGCACTTTTCCATGAATACTTCAGGTTTGCCGAATGCTTTGCCGGCTTCAGATACCACACGGTCATAATTTTTCAGCAATTCAGCTTCGGAATCGCAGCGCCGAATGCCGCGACCGCCACCGCCGTTAGTGGCTTTGAGCATGACCGGATAGCCAATATGGCCGGCCAGTACGCGCGCTTCTTCAACGTTTACCAGATTATGCTCACTGCCCGGAATAACCGGGATACCAGCCTTGATCATGGCTTTGCGTGCCTGGATCTTGTCGCCCATCATGCTGATGACATCAGCGTTGGGGCCGATGAATTTGATGCCGCGCCGCGCGCAGATTTCTGCCAGCATTGGATTTTCAGACAGGAAGCCATAGCCAGGATGGAGCGCGTCACAGCCACTGGCGACCGCCAGGTTGACTATATTATGTGCGTTCAAATATCCCTGTACTGGATCAGAGCCAATGTTATAGGCTTTGTCGGCTTTTTTGACGTGGAGCGCATGCCGATCTGCGTCGGTATATATAGCCACGGAGGTAATACCCAATTCGGAGCAGGCGCGTACGATACGCACAGCAATTTCGCCCCGATTGGCTATGAGGATTTTCTTGATCACGCGGCGAAGCCTTATTTTGACAACACAAGTCGAAAATTATATCATGCGCGGCTTATGTCGGAACAGACGGTCATTGACTGTCTTGCCTTTGCGCAAGACGCTAGGGTATTGGAAGGTGCAATCGCACTGCGTGACTTTACACGTTTGAGCGATGCATTGGCTGATCCCGCAGGTGAGTTGCACTACCGGATAACAGGCGGCGTAGGGCGCATGCGGCGCCGGTTCCTGAAGTTGGAGTTGCATGCTGATGTCAGCATGCAATGTCAGCGCTGTTTGCAGGGTAGTGTTTGTGCGCTGGTGGTGAAGGCTCAGATTTGGTTGGCACGGCATGAGGCTGAACTGAGTGCGTGGGATCGCGAAGCTGATGGCTTGGAAGATGCGATGCTCGCCGATGAACAGTTTGACTGGATGGAGTGGATCGAAGAAGAAGCGCTGCTGGCGCTACCGATATCGCCCAGCCATAGCGGAAATACATGTCCAGCGCCGACAATAGATACTGTCAGCAGCAAACGGCCTAACCCTTTTGCAGTTCTGGCTGCATTGAAACAAAAAAATTGAATTTTTGATTGGAGTATTGAAATGGCTGTTCAGCAGAATAAAAAATCCCCTTCCAAACGTGGTATGCACCGTTCGCACGACTTCCTGACCAACCCGCCGTTGGCCATTGAGCCGACCACCGGTGAAGTGCATTTGCGTCATCACATCAGCCCGAATGGTTTCTATCGCGGCCGCAAGGTTGTGA
>DMQT01000219.1:0-17103 GCA_003455595.1 Betaproteobacteria bacterium | reverse complement strand
GGGTGCAAGCGGCCGCGCCGGGCTTGTCCGATTAATGCAGCATCAACAGGTATTGCTGGAATCATGAGAGATGTGACCGTGGCAATCGATGCCATGGGAGGTGACCACGGACCACACGTCACTGTACCCGCTGCATTGAGATGCCTCGCGCGTGACCCCAACCTGCACATTGTGCTGGTTGGTCTAAGTGAGGTTGTTGAGGCTGAATTGCGTGCCCGCCGAGGCAAAGTAGGTTCGCGTCTGCGGATCCATCATGCCGCTGAGGTGGTGGGCATGGACGAAGCGCCTGCGCTCGCGATGCGCAACAAAAAAAACTCCTCCATGCGAGTGTCAATCGACCTCGTAAAAAGCGGTGAGGCGGATGCCTGTATATCGGCTGGCAATACCGGTGCCTTAATGGCCACCGCCCGTTTCGTACTCAAGATGCTCCCTGGCATAGAGCGGCCTGCTATTGCCACTGAAATGCCGACCGTCAAGGGTCATACCTATGTGCTTGACTTGGGTGCCAATGTTGACTGTAGCGCGGAGCATTTGCTGCAGTTCGGTATCATGGGTGCGATGCTGGTATCGGCACTGGAGCAGCGAGATGCGCCCAGTGTGGGCTTGCTCAATGTCGGCGAAGAAGAAATCAAGGGCAACGAAATCGTCAAGCAAGCGGCTGAATTGTTGCGCCGCAGCGGGCTGAATTTTTACGGCAACATAGAAGGCAACGATATCTTCAAGGGCACCACTGATGTGGTGGTATGTGATGGGTTTGTCGGCAATGTTGCACTTAAAAGTTCGGAAGGCTTGGCCAAGATGATTTCCACCATGTTGCGCGAAGAATTTAACCGCAACCTGTTGACCAAACTGGCCGGTTTAATCGCTTTACCCGTACTTAACGCCTTCAAGAAACGGGTTGATCCCCGTCGCTACAATGGCGCCACCCTGCTGGGTTTGCGCGGCATCGTCATCAAGAGTCATGGTGGCGCGGACCGCTTTGCTTACGAACACGCCATCGAACAGGCCGTCAAGGAAGTGCGTAACGGCGTGTTGCGCCGCATTACCGAGCAAATGGCCACTGTGCAAGAGGATGCCGCCTAAATGTATTCAATGATTGCAGGCACGGGCGGGTATCTGCCGGAACGTATCCTGACCAATGCCGACCTGGAGAAAATGGTCGAAACCTCTGACCAATGGATCGTCGAGCGTACCGGTATCAAGCAGCGCCATATTGCAGCTGAACACGAAACCACCAGCGATCTGGCGCTGGCAGCTGCGCGTCAAGCATTGGCAGCAGCAGCAATGCAGGCGGCGGATATTGACCTGATTATTGTGGCTACCACCACGCCGGATCTGGTATTTCCGAGTACAGCGTGCCTGGTGCAGGCCAAACTGGGTGTGACAAATGGTTGCCCGGCGTTTGACGTGCAGGCGGTGTGCAGCGGCTTTGTCTATGCGCTTTCTATTGCGGATAACTTCATTCGCGGAGGGCAGGCGCGATGCGCCTTGGTGATTGGTGCAGAAACCCTGTCGCGCATCACCGACTGGACTGATCGCGGCAACTGTATTTTATGGGGGGATGGTGCAGGTGCGGTGATACTGAAGGCCAGTGAGCAGCCTGGCATCATTTCTACGCATCTGCATGCGGACGGTCAGTACAGCAAGCTGTTGTACGTCAATGGCGGTGTGTCGGCTGACTCCGATGGCAAACCCACCATGCAGATGGAAGGCAATGCTGTATTCAAAATGGCAGTCAGAACACTTGATGCCATTGTCGATGAAACGCTGGCGGCCAATGGCCTGCAAAAATCCGACGTGAATTGGCTGGTGCCGCATCAGGCCAATATCCGCATCATTCAGGCCACCGCAAAAAAATTGGGCATGAGCATGGACAATGTGGTGGTCACCGTAGACCGGCACGGCAACACTTCGGCTGCGTCTATTCCGCTGGCACTTGACACGGCTGTGCGAGATGGACGGATCAAGGCTGGAGAAATCGTGCTGATGGAAGCTTTCGGCGGCGGCTTCACCTGGGGTTCTGTGCTGCTTAAATGGGCTGGTGCTGCGCATTGATTTTCAGGAAATGGATATGAAATTAGCGTTTATTTTTCCTGGTCAGGGCTCACAATCGATAGCCATGATGCAAGGGCTGGAACAGCTTGCTGTGGTGCGCGATACTTTTGCTGAAGCCAGTGAAGTATTGGGTCAGGACGTTTGGCAACTGGTATCAGATGGGCCAGTCGAGCAGCTTAATCTGACGGTAAATACCCAGCCCGTTATGCTGACCGCCGGTGTCGCCACCTACCGTGCCTGGCTGGATCAAGGCGGGCGCGTGCCTGACCTGATGGCAGGGCACAGTCTGGGCGAATACGCCGCTCTGGTCGCCGCTGGTGCGTTGTCGTTCGGTGACGCGTTGCCGCTGGTGCGCCTGCGCGCACAGGCCATGCAGGACGCGGTTGCCGAGGGTGTCGGTGGCATGGCCGCGATACTGGGGCTGGATGACGGCGTGGTGCGCGCGGTGTGCGCTGAAGCTGCGCTGGGCGAGGTGCTCGAAGCGGTTAACTTCAATTCCCCTGGCCAGGTTGTGATAGCCGGACACAAAGCCGCAGTTGAACGCGGCATGGCGCTGGCCAAAGAGAAAGGCGCCAAACGTGCGCTGGCGCTACCCGTATCGGTGCCGTCGCACTGTGCGCTGATGCGCCCGGCGGCAGACAAATTGGCGCTGGCCTTGGCTGGCATCACCGTGAATTCACCTGCGATCCCGGTGCTGCACAACACCGATGTGGCCAGTTATCACGACCCTGAGCAGATCCGTGACGCCTTGGCGCGACAACTCTACAGCCCGGTGCGCTGGTCGGAAACTTTGCATGCAATGGCGGAATCGGGTGTGACACATGTCGTTGAATGCGGGCCGGGCAAGATCTTGACTGGTCTGACCAAGCGTACCGATGCGCGTCTGCAGCCGTTTGCCTTGACCAGCCTGGCCGCACTGGATGAAATCAAAGCCGCATTGACGGCATAACAGGAGACCCCATGCCGCAAGGAAAAATCGCATTGATTACCGGCGCCAGCCGAGGGATCGGCCAGGCTATTGCATTGCAGTTGGGTAAACAAGGTGCGATCGTGATCGGCACTGCTACCAGTGCCACCGGTGCGGAAGCCATTACCGCCTATTTGCAGGCAGCTGGCGTGCAGGGCGAAGGCCGGGTGTTGCAGGTGACTGATGTTGACAGTGTCACGAGCACGCTCGATGCCATCCAGAAAATCCATGGCGACATTGGCATTCTGGTGAACAATGCCGGCATTACCCGCGATAACCTGCTGATGCGCATGAAAGACGAGGAGTGGGATGACATCATGCAGACCAATCTCAGTTCCGTATTCAAGCTGTCGCGCGGCGTAGTGCGTGCCATGATGAAAGCGCGCTACGGTCGCATCATCAATATCAGTTCTGTGGTCGGTGCCATGGGTAACGCGGGCCAGACCAACTACGCAGCGGCCAAGGCCGGGCTGGTCGGCTTCTCAAAATCACTCGCGCGCGAGGTCGGCAGTCGTAATATCACGGTCAATTGCGTGTCGCCGGGCTTTATTGATACCGACATGACGCGTGCGCTGCCAGACGCGCAGCGGGATGCCTTGCTCACGCACATTCCGCTGGGGCGTCTGGGGCAGGTCGATGATATCGGCCATGCCGTGGCTTTCCTGGCGTCGGCGCAGGCGGCGTATATTACGGGTGCCAATTTGCACGTGAATGGTGGCATGTACATGGAATAAGCGGGTAAACCACCCGTTGCATCAGTTTTACCCGTGTTGGGTTTGGGTTATGTTGGCAACTTTGTTAGAATGCCAACGCTTTTTGTTTACTATTTGGGAGTACCGAGATGGACAACATCGAACAACGTGTCAAGAAAATCGTCGCTGAACAACTGGGCGTCAATGAAGCCGACGTTAAAATCGAATCTTCCTTTGTGGAAGATCTGGGCGCGGATTCCCTCGATACCGTCGAACTGGTGATGGCGCTGGAAGAAGAATTCGAATGCGAAATCCCAGACGAAGAAGCTGAAAAAATCACCAACGTCAAACAGGCTGTTGACTACGTCAATGGCCACCTCGCCAAGTAATTTTTCTAACTGTCTCGCGGAGCTAATTTGGCCAAGCGCAGAGTTGTAATCACCGGCCTGGGTATTGTTTCCCCGGTCGGTATTGGTATCCAGGAATCCTGGTCCAATATCCTGGCGGGCAAGTCGGGTATCACCCGGATTACCCGGTTTGATCCCAGCCCGTTCAACGCTCAGATTGCCGGTGAAGTTAAAAACTTCGAAGCCGAGCAGTATCTGAGCGTGAAGGACGCACGCCGTATGGATGTTTTTATTCAATACGGCATGGTGGCGGCGATGGAAGCCGTTAAGGATTCGGGTCTGGAAGTCACTGAAGAGAATGCCGAGCGTATCGGCGTCAATATCGGCTCGGGCATCGGCGGTCTGCCGCTGATCGAAGAAACGCACAATGCCTACCTGGCCGGCGGCGCACGCAAGATTTCGCCGTTTTTTATCCCGGCTTCGATTATCAACATGATCGCTGGCAACCTGTCGATCATGTATGGATTCAAAGGTCCCAATCTGGCCATGGTCACGGCGTGCACCACGGCCACCCATTGCATTGGCGATTCAGCGCGCATGATCGAGTACGGCGACGCCGACGTGATGGTGGCGGGCGGTGCCGAATCTGCGTTAAGCCCCTTGGGCATTGGCGGATTTGCTGCGGCGCGGGCATTGTCCACACGCAACGACGACCCGGCGACCTCGAGTCGCCCTTGGGATAAGGAACGTGATGGTTTCGTCATGGGCGAGGGTGCCGGTATTCTGGTGCTGGAGGAATATGAGCACGCCAAGGCGCGCGGTGCCAAAATTTACGCGGAACTGGCAGGCTTTGGCATGAGTGGTGATGCCTATCATATGACTGCACCGGTCGAAAGCGGCGAAGGCGCAGCGCGCTGCATGCGCAATGCCCTGAAAAACGCCGGGTTGAATGCCGATCAGGTGGATTACATCAACGCGCATGGCACCTCTACCCCACTGGGTGATTTGGCCGAAACCAAGGCAATGAAAACGGCGCTGGGCGAGCATGCCTACAAGACCGCAATCAGTTCGACCAAGTCCATGACCGGTCATCTGCTGGGTGCTGCAGGGGGTGTGGAGGCGGTTTTTTCCGTGATGAGTATTTACCAGCAAGTGGCACCACCCACGATCAATATTTTTGATCAGGATGAAGCCTGCGATCTGGATTACGTGCCGAACATCGCCCGCCAGATGAAAATTGATGTTGCATTGTCGAATTCATTCGGCTTTGGCGGCACCAACGGCACGTTGGTATTTCGTAAAGTCTGACATAGGCACACTGCCTTGGCAGTGCGTTACTTACCGTGCCCGTTCTCTCTTTACCTGGCACCCCCGATCTGCTCAAGCTGCATGCGTGCTGGCCGCAACGCTATCCCGTGTTGCTGGAAACGGCGTCGGGTGGCGGCTGGGATATTCTGCTGGGCTTTCCCAGCCAGCATGAATGTTTCGACGCCACATCCACTACGGATGTTTACGCGCGACTGGCGGCCGACTGGCAGTCGCTACGCTGCCCGACCGAGGCGGTTGCAGCGCACTTACCATTTCGCGGCGGCTGGTTTGTCTATCTGGGTTACGAAACGCTGCATGCGCTGGAACCGAGTGTGGCGCGGCGTGAGGCCGACAGCCACTTTCCAGATGCCTGTCTGATGCGCATTCCGGCTGCCATTCTGGTCAACCGTGCCACCGCGCAAACCTGGTTGTTTGCCGAATCGGACAGCGCGCATTTGCTTGACGATATTCAGCACGACCTGGCCACGGTACCTAACCATAGCGCAGCGCCGGTGCGAGTGCTGACATTCACTGAAGAAGCCGAACAGGCTTTTTTGGCGGGTGTTGGGCGGATCCAGCAGTACATCCGCGAGGGTGACGTGTTTCAGGTTAATCTGTCGCGTCGCTGGCAGGGACAGCTGCATTCCGGTGCCAGGCCAGCTGACGTATACCAGGCACTACGACGTGCCAATCCCGCCCCGTTTGGCGGACTGGCGCGGCTGGGTGAGCACCACAGTATTATCAGCTCTTCACCTGAACGACTGGTACGGGTGCAATCCGGCAAGGCGCAAACGCGCCCGATCGCGGGCACTTATCCGCGCCATACTGACCCGACGCGTGACGCACAGACCCGCGCCGAGCTGGTGGCGCATCCCAAAGAACGCGCTGAACACGTGATGCTGGTTGATCTTGAACGCAATGACCTCGGCCGCGTGAGCGTGCCGGGTAGCGTCAAGGTCGACGAGCTGATGGCGGTCGCGACCTATACCCACGTGCACCATATTGAATCGAGTGTCAGCGGCATGTTGCGCGACGATGTCTCGCCCGCGGCGGTGTTGCGGGCGCTGTTTCCCGGCGGCACCATCACCGGTTGTCCCAAAGTGCGCACCATGCAGATTATCCGTGAGCTGGAGACGAGTCCGCGCCACGCCTACACCGGCAGCATGGGGTATGTGAATCGGGATGGCGACATGGACATGAATATTCTGATCCGCAGCATGATGCTGAGCGATGAACACATTACGTTTTCCGCCGGTGCCGGTATTGTCGCGGATTCTGATCCGCTGCGAGAGTTGCAAGAAACACGCGCCAAGGCACGTGGGTTGCTTTGGGCATTGGGGGTGGCGGATTGATTCTGGTCGACGGCAAGCGGATTGATACCGTCAGTGCACTGGATCGTGGTCTGGCGTACGGAGATGGCGTGTTCCGCACTCTTGTGCTGCGTGCGGGCAAAACGGTTGCATGGCCGTCGCACTATGCCACGTTAGCCGCGGATTGCACTCGGCTTCATCTGCCCTGTCCGGCTGAAACAAGCTTGCATGACGATCTGACTCAGATCGCTGCGCAGGCGCCCGACTGTGTGGTAAAAATCACCGTCACGCGCGGCGTCGGGCAACGCGGCTATGCGATGCCTGCCCATTCGGTTGGAGTGCGTATCGTTGCCAGTAGCGCGCTACCCGCTTATCCGCAGGCGTATTATGACGACGGCATCGTCGCCCGCGTATGCGATTTGCGTCTGGCCCGGCAACCGGCGCTGGCGGGGATCAAGCATCTCAACCGGCTGGAAAACGTGCTGGCACGCAGCGAATGGCAGGATGCCGACATTACCGAAGGTATTTTGCTGGATACGCAGGATCAGGTGATCGGCGGCTGCATGAGCAATCTATTTATCCGCCTGGGTAATACGCTGCTGACGCCAGCGCTGACACACAGCGGCATCGCAGGGGTCACGCGCGCACGTCTGCTCGCACTGGCACCGCGGCTAAACTTGAGCGTGCAGGTTCAGGCGCTGGCACTGCCTGCGCTGCTCGCCGCTGACGAGGTGATGATGTGTAATAGCGTCATCGGCATTTGGCGCGTGCGTCAACTGGGTGACAAACACTGGACCGGTGCTCAATACACGCCGGCGCTGCGTAATTTACTGGAACAGAGCATTGATTAAACGTTTGATGATATTGGGTATCGTCGCCGCGCTGGTGCTGGCGGGCGTGCTGGCGCAGTTTGCCTATACGCCCCTGGCGCTGAAAACCGTGCCGATGGAATTTACCTTGCAACCCAGCAGCAGCCTGAGCAGTGTGGCAGCACAATTACACACCCAGGGCGTGACGCCCGACCGCTGGCGCTTTCGTCTGTTGGCGCGCTTGCTGGGAAAAGCCGCCCGTATCAAGGCTGGCCACTATACGCTGGGCCGCGCGCTGACGCCGCTGGCGCTGCTGGACAAGCTGACACAGGGTGAAGTCAGCGCACGTGAAATCGTGTTTATCGAAGGCTGGACGTTTCAGCAGATGCGCGATGCGCTGGATGCGCATCCGTCGGTGCGGCACGACACGACCAGTTTGAGTGCGGCAGCGATACTGGATCAGCTCGGTATTAAAATGGATCAGCCGGAAGGGCTGTTTTTCCCGGCAAAGTACTATATCGATTCGGGCAAAAGCGACTTATCCATCCTGCGCCGTGCCTATGAAACGATGCAGCAGCATCTCGACAAGGAATGGGCAGTGCGGGCGCCCGGTCTGCCATATGACTCTCCTTACCAGGCGCTCATCATGGCCTCCATCATCGAAAAAGAAACGGCCGTGGCAAGTGAGCGGCCACTGATTGCCGCGATATTCATCAACCGGCTGCGCACCGGCATGCGTCTGCAGACCGACCCCTCGGTGATTTATGGTCTGGGCATGGCGTATGACGGTAATCTGCGCAAGCGCGATTTGCAGACCGACACGCCTTACAATACTTATACGCGTGCGGGTTTGCCGCCGACGCCGATTGCCATGCCGGGGCTTGATTCCATCCATGCCGCGCTGCATCCGGCGCACAGCGATGCGCTGTATTTTGTGGCCAAAGGCGACGGCTCGCATCAGTTCTCCGACACGCTTGAAGAACATAACCGTGCGGTAGCGCGCTATCAAAAGAACGGAAACTGAAGCATGCCATTCATTACACTTGAAGGAATCGACGGCGCCGGTAAAAGCACCCATCTGGCCTGGCTGGCAGAGCAGCTGCGCGCGCGCGGTGACGAAGTCGTGGTCACGCGCGAGCCAGGTGGCACGCCGCTGGGTGAAGCCCTGCGCGGGCTGCTACTGAGCGAACCCATGCACATTGAAACCGAAGCGCTGCTGATGTTTGCCGCGCGTCGCGAACACCTGGATCGAGTCATCTTGCCTGCCCTGTCGCGCGGCGCATATGTGATATCAGACCGTTTTACCGATGCCAGCTTTGCCTACCAGTGCGGCGGGCGCGGTATTGACGAGGACAAGCTGCGTGTATTGGAAGACTGGGTGCAGGACGGCTTGCAACCGGATTTGACGCTGCTATTCGATGTTGAAGTCGCGATTGCCAGCCAGCGTCTGGCGGGCAATGGCAACCTGGATCGGTTCGAGCAGGAGAAAAATGATTTTTTTGAGCGCGTCAGGGCGCAATACTTGCGGCGTGCCCAGCAGTATCCCGCACGCTTTCGCATCATCAACGGCGCACGCAGCGTAGAACAGATTCGTGACGAATTGGCGGCTATCCTGAATCTATTATGAGCAGCCCACTGCACCCGTGGAATGACAACCTGTGGCAACGCCTGGTGCAACTCCGCGTACAGTTGCCGCATGCGCTGCTGCTGCATGGCCGTGCGGGGATAGGCAAGCTGGCCGTGGCCGAGCGCTTTGTCCGGTTGCTGTTATGCGAACAACCGCAGGCGGGCGGCAGCGTGGCGTGTGGCCAGTGCCCGTCGTGTCACTGGATGGGGCAGGGTAGCCATCCGGATTTTCGCAAGTTGCAACCGGCTGTGCTGGAAGAAGACGACACTGCAGACAGCATCGAGACGCCCGAGCGAAAAAGCGCCACAGCCGGTCAGCAAATCAGCGTGGCACAGATACGTAGCCTGAATGAATTCGTGCACCTGAGCACGCACCGTGGCGGATTGCGGGTGGCGCTGATTCACCCAGCCGAAGCGCTGAACAACGCCGCTGCCAACGCCTTACTGAAAACGCTCGAAGAACCGCCTGCCCACGTGGTGTTGATCCTGGTCAGCCACCATCCCAGTCGCCTGCTGCCAACTATTTTGAGCCGTTGTCATCAGCTGCGCTTCACGCTGCCCGATCCGACCGATGCGCTGGCCTGGCTTAATCAGCACAAGGTGCAACACGCTGCCGCCTGCCTTGCGCAAGCCGGGGGCGCGCCGTTATTGGCACAGCAGCTGGCCGAGACCGATTATCAGGCGCGGCGGCAGGCATTTTTGACGGGCCTGCTGCAAGTGAGTGTGGCTGATAGCCTGCGCTTGGCCGAGCAACACGCCAAACACAGCATGGTGGAATTGATCCACTGGTTACAACAATGGCAGCACGATCTGCTCAGCCTGCAATTAACGGGTCAGTTACGCTATCAGGTAGATTTTGCAGCGCAATTGCGAGGTCTTGCCGGGCGTGCTAACTTAATCCGGCTGCTGGCGTTCGAACGCCGCCTACAGGCTGCGCGCGCCAGTGCCCAGCACCCACTCAACCCACAGATGGTGCTGGAAGATGTGTTACTGGAATACGCCAATTTGTTCGTTTGAAATCAACCAAGGAGCGCACGCATGAGCACGCCCGCTGAGATTGCCGCAGCCACCATTGCCCGCCCCGGTGTCCTGTCGCTGAGCATCAAGGAAAAATCCGCGCTGTTTGCTGCCTATATGCCGTTTCTCAAGGGTGGCGGCATTTTCATCCCGACCAGCAAACAGTACAAGCTGGGAGATGAGGTGTTCATGCTGCTCACCCTGATGGATGATCCGAATAAAATCCCGGTCGCCGGTAAAGTGGTGTGGATTACCCCAGCAGGGGCGTCGGCTGGAAAAGCGCAGGGTATCGGCGTGCAGTTTGATAAAAACGAAAGCGGCATCGCTGCGCGCAACAAGATTGAGGGTTTGTTGGGTGGTTCGCTCAAATCCACCCGTCAAACCCACACCATGTAAGCATGTTCATCGACTCGCATTGCCATATCAATTTCCCCGGCCTGGGCGAACAGCAGGATGCCCTGCTGGCACGCATGGCAGACAACGCCGTCACCCACGCGCTGTGCGTCAGTGTCAATCTGGAAGACTTTCCGCAGGTGCTGGCTACCGCAGAAAACTATCCCAATGTGTATGCTTCAGTGGGCGTACATCCTGACCACGAAGACACACAGGAGCCCAGCGTTGCACAGCTGGTCGAGCTGGCAGCGCACCCGAAAATTGTCGCCATCGGTGAGACCGGGCTGGATTACTTTCGTCTGACTGGCGATCTGGAATGGCAGCGCGAGCGTTTCCGCACCCACATCCGTGCGGCCCGGCAAAGCGGCAAGCCGCTGATTATCCATACCCGCGAATCGTCCGAAGACACGCTGCGCATCATGGCAGAAGAGGGTGCAGATCAAGTTGGCGGGGTAATGCACTGTTTTACCGAAAGCCTGGCGGTGGCCGAGCGGGCCATTGAAATGGGCTTCTATATCTCTTTTTCCGGCATCGTCACGTTCAAGAATGCGGTGGCGCTTAAACACGTGGCGCAATCCATCAGCCTTGAACACATGCTGATCGAAACCGATTCGCCCTATCTCGCACCGGTGCCGTACCGTGGCAAAACCAACGAACCGGCCTACGTAAAACACGTGGCTGAAGAAATTGCCCGGCTGCGGAATATTGACGTGGCAGAAGTGGGTGCGGCGACCAGCGCCAATTTTTTCCGGCTGTTCAAAGCCGCTGCCTGAGATGTTGCGCGCGCTGCTCGACGCCGCCAAAAGCCTGCTCCATCCGAAAATACTGGTGATCGTGTTATGGCCGATGCTGCTGGCATTGTTGCTATGGGGCGTGTTGGCGTGGGTGTTCTGGGCAGACTGGATGCACCCGTTGGGCGGCTGTTGCAACCCACCGAAGATTTCCTGACTCGGCATGATGTGACCTGGCTGGCCGGCACCTTGACAGTGGTGTTGCTGATGTTGCTGATTACCCCATTGGCATTGACGACGGCGCTGTTTATTGGTGCCGTGGTGGCCAGCTGATGATGGTGTGCCATGTGGCTGAACGCGATTTCCCCGATGTTGAACAGCATCATGGCGGTACCGTGCTGGGGAGTGTGTGGAATGCTCATCGGTTGGTCATATTCGGCTATACGTCTTCCTGACGGCCGATTACACTTGACTTCGAGCGCACTCTAACTTCTATCATTCATGTCATGACCACGTGCCTTTCGATTCAACAAGCCGCGATGACCACGGGCCTGAGTGTTCACACTTTGAGGTATTACGAACGCATAGGCCTGATTGACCCCGTTCCACGCCAAGCTAATCGGCATCGTTTTTATCGGCCTGAAGATGTTCGATGGATCGAGTTTTTGACAAGGCTTCGCTCGACCGGGATGCCAATACAAAAAATGCTGAGATACGCTGAGTTGAGACGGCTTGGGAATTGTTTGAGTAGTGTGTCTGAGCGCAAATTGATGCTGAAACAGCACACCTTTGCATTAGAGGCAAAGCTTTTGACGCTTCAGGAAACCTTGGTTATTTTGCACACCAAAGTGGCCTTGTATTCAGAGACGGAAGAAGGGCTAAAAGCCCCTGCCAATAAACCACATGAAGAAGGTATTGACCATGGAAAACGCAATATACGAACGCGGCTTAAAACGCCTCAAGGAAGTTGACAGCACAGCGGGAGAGCGGGTCATAGAAAGTCTTGCCAACATTAGCGCTGATTTTGGCCGCTACGTCATCGAATTCGGCTTCGGTGAAATTTATTGTCGCCCGGGACTTACGTTACAACAGCGGGAACTGGCGACTATTGCGGCGTTAACCGCATTGGGCAACGCGCAGCCGCAACTTAAAGTGCATCTGGCTGCTGCAATCAACGTTGGTTTGTCACGGACGGAAATCATTGAAACCATTATCCAAATGGCTGTTTATGCCGGCTTCCCGGCGGCGTTAAACGGCCTTTTTGCCGCAAAAGAAGTGTTTGCCGAGCACGACATGTAGGCTCGAAATGGCACAAGAGCCGTTCATTGCGCAATGTACGACTCGGGTGGCATTGGTGGATAGTCGCCTTAAGGCCATTCAGTATGTTGTGGCAATTCATCGTGTATTTCATACCACTCAGCTTTTGAGCCAACGAAGGCATGGAGTGTTGGTTTGCTTTCAATTGCTGTGTCGAGCGTACCGATACGAAGTCGAATTACTTCGGGCATGAGGCGGCGCTTACTGTAAAGCGGGGAACCACAGTGCTTGCAAAAAACACGAAATACGCCTGGCGTTGATTCGAATTCGGCTAAAGCCTTTTCGCCGCTCACAAGTTTGAAGTCTTGTGTGTTGATTGATGAGTTCGTGGCAAATGCAGTGCCATTTGCTTTTCGGCATTTCGAGCAATGGCATATGATGATGGGCCCCAGTTCTAGCTCTGAGTGTATTTCGTAGTTTACGGCACCACATAGACAACTACCTTTGAGCATGCGTGTCTCCAAATGGCTAACGAATGGCTATAGAAAAAACAGGTGGATTCAACTTTGAAGTGCATCTGTTTAGACGACGCACCTACCTCAGAACAAGATAATTTGTCTCTGTCATGCGATCAAGCCCCAAAAAGCGTAATCAGGAAATCTACCGCCACTCGGACCCGCAAAATATGCCTCAGGTCGCGATGATATGTGATCCAGACCTCATGGGCTGGCAAGGACGCGTCCTGCAGAATTTGAACGAGTTTTGGATTGGTATTCGCCAGCATGCAAGGTTGAATGGCAATGCCCAGACCGCATACAGTGGCTCTCAAGCGGCTGGTTGTGCTGTCGCTTTGCAACACGCGATTGCTTGGGGCCACGTGGTCAAGCAGCCATCTATTCTCAGGCAAGCCCGCCAGTTCATCACCATAGCTGATAATCCAATGCTGCATTAAGTCCGACACATTTTCGGGCCGACCATGCGTTTGCAGATATTCGGGGCTGGCATAAAGCCCCATTTCCATGCGCGTCAACTGGCGTGCGACCAAGTCGGCCTCTTTGGGACGGAATAAGCGTACGGCGATATCTGCCTCGCCGCGTGTGAGGTTGGTGGTGCGTGAAGATACATTCAGGATCAACCGGAGATTCGGATACTGCTGATAAAACGAGCCTAACTGGGGAATGAGTATCTCGTTACACAAACCCTCGGGTAAGGCTAAACGGACACTGCCCTGCAATTGCTGATAATCCCCCTCGATCATCCGTTGGATATTTTGCACGCCACTCTGCATAAGTTGAGACTGTTCCAGCACCCATGCGCACTCGTGCGTCAAGGTCAGTCCCTTTTTGTGACGCTGGAACAGTTTTAGCCCGAGCGCGGCCTCCAGTGCATCAATATGCCTACCTACCGTGGGTTGGTTGGAATGCAGGAGTTTTGCCGCCGCAGACAGGCTCCCAGATTCGGCGGCAGCCAGAAAATAGCGCAAATCATCCCAGTTTATATCATTCATTTTTGAATTACAGTTATTCGAGAAGGCTAGTAGATGATAACTATATGAACAAGATAGCATGCGGTTTCATCATCGAAAAGGAGAGCATCATGTCTATGCAGGTCGATCACGCAGAAATCAAACTGGGCCAGATTTTCACGATGCTGCTGTCCGTTGCAGCCTTTGTGTTTGCGAAGCCTGCCTACCTTATCGTGCTAGGCGGGATATTTCTGGTGACTGCCGTGTACCGGCCGCTCAGCCCATTCGTTCTTATCTACCGCTATGCTGTCAAACCATTGGGGTTGATGCGATCTGATTATCGGTTGGACAATATTCAACCCCATGCTTTTGGTCAGTTCATCGGCGCTATAACGGTAATGCTTGCCCTTGCTCTGTTTTATATGGGTTATTACACGGTCGGCTGGACTATCGTCTGGGTTCTGTTCGCCCTGACACTGATTTCCTATCTAGGCTGGTGTGTTGGCTGCTTTTTGTACTACCAGCTATACCGTCTTGGACTCCAGGGTTTCTTCCGCCATGCACCAACGGATAGCTCCGTGCGGCTGGGACAGCGACCTAGAAAATAAAGGGTAGTGTTTATGGACACGTAACAACGTAAACAGATGATTCAAAAAACATTCGATATGGTGGCGGAGAGCTACGATCATCCCTCGCTACGATTCTTCCATGAAACGGCGCAACGAATGTTGGGCTATCTTGCGCCCGAACCGAATGCTACCTGTCTGGATGTTGCTACGGGTACTGGTATGGTGGCGCTCGAAGCGGCAAAGCATTTACCTGCTGGCGCGGGCGTCGGTATTGACCTGTCGAACGGCATGTTGCGTCAGGCACGAGCTAAAGCGCAGGCGCAGCAATTACACAATGTCACTTTCCGCCAGATGGATCTGGACGACATGGATTTTTCCAAGAATCAATTTGATATCGTGACCTGCAGTTTTGGGCTATTTTTTATTGATGACATGGAAGGTGCGATGCGCCGTCTTGCGCACACAGTAAAACCCGGTGGGCAAATTGCCATCAGCAGCTTCATGGAAACAGCTTTTTCACCCTTCGCCCCAGCCTTCTTATCCCTTTATGAGGATTTTTGGAAACAAGTTCCGCCCTTGTCTTGGAAGCGTTTAGCCGATGTCGCGGTTATCGAAAAGGTTTATCGTGCGGCGGGCATCACCGATCTTGTCTTGCATCATGAACCGCTTGGTTACGCTCTTCAATCTGAACGGCAATGGTGGGATATCGTCTGGAACGCCGGTTTCCGGGGATTGCTCAACCAGTTGAGTGACAATGAGCTTGTGGCATTCAAGGAGCAACATTTGGACATGATCCGCACACTGTTACGCAACGGGGAAACCTGGCTGGATACCAGTGTCACTATCGCTATGGGAAGAAAATAATCTATCGAATCCGTCAGGCTGATCAAAGACGGCATCATGCAGTGTCAATCCATTAGGATCCAACGTGCGCTGGTAGCCATTGGCGTGTTTTGACACTCAGGCTGTTGAGCTTGTCGTTGTGGTTGCTGGGCGCGCTGTTTTCGTTACTTCTGACAGCGTATCTCAACCAGCGTCTGTTTCGCTACGACGCCTTGGTAGAACACGCTAGCGCGTCCGAATTCAAGCTGATTTTAGAACGCTCAAGCGACCAGCTCTATCTGCTGGGTTTGATATTGGCCATGCTGCATTTTGTGCCGGTGCTGAATCTGATTACACCGATTTACACCGGTCTGGTCTACATTCACTTCGGCCTGGCAGAACTCCAGCGCCTGCGGCTGCAGGCGCTGTCTGGTTAAGCAAAAAATGCCTTCACTTTGTCCATGAACGAGCGCGCTTTAGGATTGTGGCGTGCATCGTCCTCCTGATTCAGCGTTTCCAGCTCACGCAACAATTCCTTTTGTCGCTCGGTCAGGCTGACCGGGGTTTCGATCTGCACGTGGCACATTAAGTCGCCCGGCGCGTGGGTGCGTACACCCTGAATGCCCTTGCCGCGCAGGCGGAACACTTTGCCGGTCTGCGTTTCAGCTGGAATCTTGATTTTGGCGTGGCCTTCCAGCGTGGGAATCTCGATCTCGCCACCGAGCGCCGCCACGGTGTAGCTGATCGGCATTTCGCAATGCAAGTCGTTGTGGTCGCGTTCAAACACCGAGTGCTTCTTGAGGTGGATGACCACATACAAGTCGCCGGTCGGCCCGCCGTTGACGCCGGCCTCACCTTCGCCCGACAGACGGATGCGGTCGCCGGTATCGACCCCGGCTGGAATCTTCACCGACAGGGTTTTATGGCGTTTGACGCGCCCGACGCCATGACAGTCGGCACACGGATTGGCCACAATCTTGCCGCTGCCATGGCATTTCGGACAGGTTTGCTGAATCGAGAAGAAGCCCTGTTGCATGCGCACCTGGCCATGCCCGCCGCAGGTGGTGCAAGTGGTGGGCTGGGTACCGGGCTTGGCACCGCTACCGTGGCAGGTACCGCATTCTTCCTGGGTCGGGATGCGTATCTTGGTTTCGGTTCCGCGAGCGGCTTCTTCCAGCGAAATTTCCAGGTTGTACTGCAGGTCCGCGCCGCGATGCACATTGGAACGGCTGCGCCCACCACCGAAAATATCGCCGAAAATATCACCGAATGCATCCGAAAAACCGCCCGCGCCGCCGCCAAAACCACCGCCTGCGCCTTGCTCCACGCCGGCGTGACCATACTGATCGTAGGCGCTGCGTTTCTGACCGTCGGAGAGGATTTCATACGCCGTTTTGGCTTCCTTGAAATGCTCCTCGGCTTTGGGGTTGTCCGGGTTGCGGTCCGGATGGTGTTTCATCGCCAGTTTGCGATAGGCTTTTTTGATTTCTTCGTCGCTGGCGTCGCGGTTGACGCCCAGCACTTCGTAATAATCGCGAGTCGACATGGTTTATTCAGTCACAGATAGCACCAAGGGCACAGCGGAGTCACGGACTGATCCATGCTCCCTGCGCCCCCGGTGACAGGTTAAAAATTACTTGCCGTCTTTGACTTCTTCGAACTCGGCGTCAACCACATCGTCGTCGCTGCCTTTGCCCGCGCCTGGCTGTGCGCCGCCTGCTGCACCGGCACCGGC
>DMQT01000221.1:1630-11734 GCA_003455595.1 Betaproteobacteria bacterium | reverse complement strand
GCCATGACTTTTTCGTCCGACAACGCATCCGGTTGAAACGCCAGGTGCGGCACGCGGTTATGCGGATCTGCGGTATGCATGCGTGTCACATCGACCAGATCAGCCACCACCGAGGAGGCTGTCGGCTCGGCACCGGCCCCGGCGCCGTAATACATCGTGACACCAACGGCGTCACCCTTGACCAGAATCGCGTTCATCGCGCCGTCGACGTTGGCAATCAGTCGCCGTGCCGGAATCAACGCCGGGTGCACGCGCAGTTCAATGCCTTTATCGGTGCGCTTGGTAATGCCCAGCAGCTTGATGCGGTAGCCCAGTTGCTCGGCGTATTTGACGTCCTCGCCGGTGAGCTGGCTGATGCCTTCGATATAAGCGCGGTCGAACTGCATCGGCACACCGAACGCAATCGCCGACATAATGGCGAGCTTGTGCGCGGCGTCGATGCCTTCCACGTCAAACGTCGGATCGGCCTCGGCGTAGCCCAGGCGCTGCGCTTCCTTGAGCATTTCGTCGAACCCGGCGCCCTTGTCGCGCATCTCGGTGAGGATGAAATTGGTCGTGCCGTTGATAATCCCGGCAATCCATTCGATGCGGTTGGCAGTGAGGCCTTCGCGAATCGCCTTGATGATCGGGATACCGCCGCCGACCGCAGCCTCGAACGCCACCATCACGCCCTTGCGCTGGGCCGCAGCAAAAATCTCGGTGCCGTGATTGGCGATCAGCGCCTTGTTGGCGGTAACGACGTGTTTGCCGTTTTCAATCGCCTGCAGAATCAGTTCCTTGGCCGGGCTGCTGCCACCGATCATTTCCACTACGATGTCGATGTCGGGATGGTTGACCACGGCAAACGGGTCGAGCGTGAGCTGCATATCCGGCGCAGCAAAGTGTGCCGCTTTCTCCAGATTGCGCACCGCCGCCATCGTCACGCGAATTTCGCGCCCGGCGCGACGGGTGATCTCTGCGGCATTGCGGCGCAGCACGGTGAGCGTGCCACCACCTACGGTGCCCAGGCCGAGCAGACCTACGTTCATTGGTTTCATTGTGTTGTCCCTAATCGGCCAGCGTGTAATTTTCGATAGCGTTCCAGAAAGCGCGCGATGCGGCCGATGGCCTCGCGCAAGTGGTCTTCGTGCGGCAGGAATACCACGCGAAAGTGATCGGACTGGTGCCAGTTGAAGCCGGTGCCCTGCACCACCAGCACGCGCTCTTCTTCAAGCAGGTCGAGGATGAATTTCTGATCGTCCTGGATCGGATAGACCTTGGGATCCAGCTTGGGNNGTCAGCAACTGCCAGGCCAGGTCGCGCTGCCGCGTCAGGCGACCATCGGGCGCGACCAGGTCAAGAATGCTCTGGTAGCCGCCCAGCGCGGTCTGAATGGCGTATTGCCCCGGCACGTTCGAGCACAGGCGCATCGACGCCAGCATGCCCAAGCCTTCCATATAGTCCTGCGCATGGCGCTTGTCGCCGGAAATCACCATCCAGCCGGCACGATAACCGCAGGCGCGGTAATTTTTCGACAGGCCATTGAGCGTGATGCATAGCACGTCTTCCGCCAGCGAGGCAATGGAAGTGTGCGTGGCCGCGTCATACAGCACCTTGTCGTAGATTTCGTCGGCATAAATGATGAGTTGGTGCTGACGCGCGATTTCGACAATCTGTTTCAGCAACTCAGGCGGGTACAGCGCGCCGGTCGGGTTGTTCGGGTTGATCACCACAATAGCACGTGTATTGGGCGTGATCTTGTCGCGAATATCATCCAGATCAGGCATCCAGCCTGCACCTTCGTCGCAGATATAATGCCGCGGCGTGCCACCTGCCAGACTCACGGCAGCGGTCCACAGCGGATAATCCGGCGCGGGCACCAGCACTTCGTCGCCGGTATTGAGCAGCGCCTGCATCGCCAGCACGATCAACTCGGACGCGCCATTGCCGATGATGATGTCGTCAATCTGCACCCCGGTGATATCTTTGCCCTGGGTGTAATGCATGATCGCCTTGCGCGCGGCGAACAAGCCCTTGGAGTCGCTGTAACCGGACGCATTGGGCAGATTGACGATGACATCCTGGATGATCTCTTCCGGCGCTTCAAAGCCGAACGGCGCGGGGTTGCCGATATTCAGCTTGATAATGCGCTGGCCTTCTTCTTCCATTTGCTTGGAACGCGCAAGCACCGGGCCGCGGATGTCATAGCAGACGTTGTCGAGCTTGGTGGATTTGCGTACGGGCCGCAACATGGGCATCTCTTTATTAATTTTCACGGGTGGGTGACGTCATGCCTCAAGATTGCTGGCGGACTTCCAAAATGTATAATCTTAACCGAGCGCAAGCCCCTGCCGCAATTGGAGAAGCTTTTGAAATTCCATCTCGCCCAACCTGAAGGGCTCAATTTAATCACCGGCTACGGTGCAGACTACGTGACTGTCAACGGTGCGCGTCACAGCGCAGGCAGTTTGCTGGTCGCCCCCGATAGCATTATTGATAACTGGATGGTAGCCAGTTTCAATGCACTCAACGAAAACCACTTTGCCGCCATGCTGGTGCTCAAACCGGAACTGGTATTGCTCGGCACCGGCAGCACGCTGCAATTTCCACACCCGCGTCTGTCGGCCTGTCTGACCAATGCCGGGATCGGCATGGAAGTGATGGACACTGGTGCAGCGTGCCGCACTTACAACATTCTGGTGGCGGAAGGCCGCCGTGCCGTTGTAGGACTCTTATTCAACCCGGCATGATCTGCAGAAAACTGTCTATGCCCTGAAATTCTTCCATGTCTTTGCGTGCCTCGCGCGTATCCGGCTGATACACCGCCACCAGTTGGGCGATCCCATACGCCTGCGCTGAGCGCAATACCGGCAGGCTGTCGTCCACCAGCACGGTGCGTGCCGGATCGAACGCTTCAACGGCTTGCAGCTTGCCCCAGAACGCCGGATGTTCTTTGGCCAGCCCGATCTGGTGCGAGGTAATCAGCGCGTCAAAATGCACGTCCAGCCCGGTGCGCTGCATTTTCAGCGTCAGGCTTTTATGGTGCGCATTGGTGACCAGGGTGACACGCTTGCCCTCCGCGCGCGCTGCCTGCAAAAACGCCGGCACGTGGGGATGCACCGCAATCAGGTGCTGTACTTCGTGTTTCAGCGCGGCAATGTCGAGCTGTAATTCACCGCTCCAGAAGTCCACGCAATACCATTGCAGGGTGCCCAAGTGGCGTTGATAACGCTGGCCGAGATCGGCGTGGGCAGCATCCAGCCCCATGCCACGGGCTTCGGCATAGCGTTGCGGCACGTACTGGCGCCAGAAATAATTGTCGAAATACAGATCCAGCAGTGTGCCATCCATGTCGAGGAACACACTGTCAATGCGCTGCCAGTCGAGCATCACAGCAGGCTGTCTTTACGCACGCCGTTACGTTTGAGCATGCGGCGTAACTGGTGCAGGGCTTCCATCTGTATCTGACGCACGCGCTCGCGCGTCACTTCCAGGTTTTCGGCAAGTTGTTCAAGGGTATGGATATCATTCCCGCCCAGTCCGAAACGGCGCTCGATGACCCAGCGTTGCTTGTCGTTCAGATCATCCAGCCAGGAACGCACGAAAGCTTCGGTCTCAGCGTGCTCCAACAAGTCTTCCGGCAATTCGCAGTTTTCATCGGCAATGGCTTCGCCGATCGACAGGTTGGGGTCGATATCCAGCGGTGCGTCGAGCGACGCCACACGGTCGTTCAGGCGCAGCATGCGGCGCACTTCTTCTACGCTGAAACCAGTCAGATGTGCGATGTCTTCATCGCCCGGGTCGCTCACGCCATGACTCTCGAGGTGGCGCCGCGCCCGCAGAATGACGTTAAGTTCCTTGATGACGTGCACCGGCAGACGGATGGTGCGCGACTGGTTCATGATGGCACGCTCGATGTTCTGGCGTATCCACCAGGTCGCGTAGGTCGAGAAGCGAAAACCGCGTTCGGGCTCGAACTTGTCCAGCGCGTGCATCAGGCCGAGGTTGCCCTCTTCGATCAGATCCAGCAGCGCCATACCACGGTTGGCGTAGTGCTTGGCGATATTCACCACCAGCCGCAGGTTGTGTTCGATCATTTTTTGCCGGGCAGGAAAATCCCCGGCTTTGGTCAGTTCCGCCAGCCGCCGCTCCTCGCTCGGACTGAGCAGGGCGTTATGGCCGATTTCATTCAGGTACATCTGGGTGACGTCAGTATGCACCTCATCGTTGAATACGCTATCGCCATCCGACACGTCGGCATGCGGCTTTTCTTCCGGAATCGCCGCAAAGTCTTCTGCGTCATTATCGTCGTGCATATTCACTTTTGCACCTCTGGAAGGTACTTCAACGGATCAACCGGTTTGCCCATCAATCGAATTTCAAAGTGCAACTTGACCTGATCGGCGTCGCTATCGCCCATCAATGCAATTTTCTGTCCGCGCGTCACACTCTGGCCTTCTTTCACCAATATTTGCTGATTGTGTGCATAGGCGCTCAGGTAGCTGGTGTTATGTTTGACAATCACCAACTTGCCATAGCCGCGCAAACCGCTGCCGCTATACACCACCTTGCCCGCTGCAGCAGCATAAATGGGCTGACCGGCTTTACCCGCAATATCCAGCCCCTTGCTGCTGCTGGCTTCGTTAAACCCACTCAGTACGCGCCCTTGCGTGGGCCACAGCCATTCGATGCCGCCGTTATCAGCAGTTTTAGCCGTGTCGTCGGTCACCGCTTTGTCATTGCTCTCGCTCGATTTAACCGACGTCGTTGGGGTCATCACACTGACTGCGGATGGCGTCTCGGGTTTAGGCGGCTGCAAAGCGCCACGCGCGACCCGCGCCAAGTTGTCTTCCGAATACGGCAGCTTGATGGCTTTTGGCAGCACCAGGACTGCGCCACCGGCAATCGGCGTGGCCTGAACGGCCGGTGCGGAAACCAGCGGTGCAGTCTGGACCGCATCGTCTGCCACCGGCTTGCCAGCGCTGATGGATTCTGCTGCAGGCACGGTCGGGGCAGTCAGGCGCAGCACCTGACCAACACGAATAACGTTGCTGTCGCCCAGGCCATTCCAGCTCGCCAGTTCACGGTAGTCCAGCCCCGCATCCAGAGCGATGCCGTACAGGGTATCGCCTTTCTTGACCGTGTGCGTCGCGCCCAAGGCGATATTTGATGCTGCAACGCGAGCGGCTGGTCTTGTAATGGCACCAGACTGGGCACGGTCAACCACCGGCGCGCCGTCCTGTGTGGCGCACCCCGCCAGCAAGGCGATCAAACCAGTCATCCACCAGAATTTCATGCGCTAACTCACACCGGGTAACAAAGGCACAAAATGTACCATTTCCAGCACGCTTTCTTCAAAACCTTCTTCATTGCGCTCAATCAACACCAGCCATTGCTCGCTGCCGCTACCACGCGGCAGCACCATGCGCCCGCCGAGCGCCAGTTGATGCAGCAAGGCCTGCGGTGGGTGTGGCGTGGCGGCGGCGAGAATGATGCCGTCAAACGGCGCGACTTCCTCCAGCCCGAGGTTACCATCACCGTGTTTAAGTTTGATATTGCCGATACGCAATTCACGTATATGGCGTCGAGCGCGCCCAATCAGCGTGGCGATGCGCTCGATGGAATAGACTTCGCGCGCCAATTTGGCCAGCACGGCAGCCTGATAGCCGCAACCGGTGCCGATTTCCAGCACCTTCTGCATATCATGGCCATTGCGTAGCACTTCGATCATGCGCGCCACGATATAGGGATTGGAAATGGTCTGGCCGAAGCCGATCGGCAGCGCCGTGTCTTCATAGGCACGGATCGACAGCGCTTCATCGACAAAAATATGGCGTGGCACCCGCCCCATGGCGGCGAGCACGCTGCTATCGCGTATCCCCTGCTCGCGCAGACGCTCGACCATGCGCGTACGGGTGCGCTCCGAGGTCATGCCGATACCGCGGTGTTTGGTCTGATTCATGCCTGCCACCAGTCGCGCAGTGGTGCCAGCTGGCTGAACTGCGTCAGATCCATCTGCAACGGCGTGATCGACACGCGCTGTCTTGCAACCGCACTGAAATCGGTGCCCTCGCCGGCATCCTGCGCCGAGCCTGCCGCACCCACCCAGTACACCGTCTGGCCGCGCGGGTTGGTCGATTTCACCACCGGCTCGGCCTTGTGACGCCGCCCCAGACGGGTAATTTCGGTGCCCTGCAAAGCCGCGTAAGGAATATCCGGCACATTGACGTTGAGCAGCATCGGCGCGCTAAATGGCTGCGCCATGACACGTTGCACCAGATTCAGCACAACCTGCGCGGCACACTCGAAATTACCCTCCGAGAAACTCGCCAACGACACCGCAATCGACGGCACACCGAGCAAAAACCCCTCGGTCGCTGCGGCTACCGTACCGGAGTAAATGGTGTCGTCGCCCATATTCGCGCCGTGATTAATGCCGGAAATGACCATGTCCGGCAGATGATCAAGCATGCCGGTGACTGCCAGGTGCACGCAATCAGTCGGCGTGCCATTGACGTAATAGAAGCCGGAATGCGCCTGGCGCAGCATCAACGGGCGGTCTAATGTGAGGGAATTGCTGGCGCCGCTACGATCACGCTCGGGCGCCACGACAGTAATGTCGGCGATGCTGGATAAGGTGTGCGCCAGAACGGCGAGACCCGGTGCAAAGTAACCGTCGTCGTTGCTCAACAGGATGCGCATAATGGACGGTTTGGGTTCTCTTTAGCGACTATCCGGGAAGGCGAAACAGCCCCACCCTGGATTTTATTCTGGTCGGGGCGAGAGGATTTGAACCTCCGACCACTTGCACCCCATGCAAGTACGCTACCAGGCTGCGCTACGCCCCGAAAGGCGCGATTATAACAGAGTCTTTGCGGCATGGACAAAGGCTTTGGAGAAAATTCAGATGCGCAGCAGTTCGATGATTTCTGCAATTTCGCTACGCAATTCGGCGCAGCCGAATGCCCCCACGGCGGAACCGGTAGCTGCTGCAGATGCGGGCGCGATGTCGGCGCTGTCGAGGCGATGTCGCGCACCGCTGATGGTAAAGCCTTGCTCGTACAACAACTCGCGAATGCGCCGGATCAGCAGCACTTCATGGTGCTGGTAATAGCGCCGGTTACCGCGCCGTTTGACCGGTTTGAGCTGGGTAAACTCCTGTTCCCAATAACGCAGCACGTGCGGCTTGACGCCGCATAACTCGCCCACCTCGCCTATCGTAAAATAACGCTTGGCAGGGATGGGAGGCAGCTCACTATTGGGCTGGTGTTCCGCCATTGGCTTCTTCTACCTGGGATTTTAGTTTTTGACTGGCGTGAAACGTCACAACACGGCGTGCCGTGATGGGCATTTCTTCACCGGTTTTAGGATTGCGTCCGGGACGTTGCGGCTTGTCACGCAACTGAAAGTTGCCGAAACCCGATAATTTAACGGTATCTCCAGCTTCTAGTGCGATGCGCATTTCTTCAAAAAACGATTCCACCATATCTTTGGCTTCGCGTTTGTTCAGTCCGACTTTTTCAAACAGCATGTCTGCCAGCTCTGCCTTGGTCAGGGTCATGTCTACCTCAGGAACGTAATTGCGCGTTGAATTTTTGTTTTAGCAGCTCGGTCAGTTGCGCCATAACGGCGTCTACTTCGCTGTCTGTGAATGTCTTTTGAGTATCTTGCAACAGCACCCGGAAAGCAAGACTTTTTTTATCAGAATCAATACCTTTGCCGCGATATACATCAAACAGTGCCAGCTCCGCAAGCCCTGGAATGGCAGCCAATTGCATGGCCTCCAGCAGGTCTTGCGCATTGACTGAGGCGTCCACTACCACGGCCAGATCACGGCGCACTGGCTGTAACCGCGATTGCGCTGCATGCCTTGGCACAGGGCGCGCCAACAAGGGCACCAGCGCCAACTCAAACCACATTGGTGCGCTCGGCAAGTCGTATTGCTGTACCAAGCGCGGGTGCAACGCGCCGAGCCAGCCAAGACAGGTCTCACCCAGCCACACCTGAGCGCTCTGGCCGGGGTGCAACGCAGGATGTTCGGCCTTGACGAAACGCGCCGACAGCGGCCAGCACAAAGCTTCCACATCGGCTTTCAGGTCAAAATAATCCACGCCACGCACAGCCGTGCCCCACTGCTCGGCCACTGCGCCGCCATAGATTAGGCCGGCCAGGCGTTGCGGCTGATCGAAGCCATCCGCAAGCGCGTGATAACAACGCCCGGTTTCGAAAATGCGTACCCGCTCCTGACGCCGGTTCAGGTTGCTACGCAACACATCCATCAAGCCGCCCATCAGGGTAGAGCGCATTACGCCCATCTGACTGGCGATCGGGTTTTTCAGTGCCACCGCTTGCGTGCCGGGCGCGAAGCTGGCTTCCCAGGCAGCATCGACAAAACTGTAGGTGATGACTTCCTGATAATCTCGCGCCACCAGCTGCGCACGCAAGGCATCGACATCGCGTTGCTGTTCTGGCTGCGCCAGCATGGTCAGATTCGCGCGCGGTGCCTGCGCGGGGATGTTGTCATAGCCGTACAAGCGTGCCAGTTCTTCGATCAGATCTTCTTCAATGCTCAGGTCGAAGCGATAACTCGGAGGCGTCACGCGGAAGTTTTCTCCTTCGACGCTGAATGAAATATGCAGGCGTGACAGCAATCGCGCCACGTGTTGCGCATCCAGCGTGATGCCCAGCACTTTGCTCGCGCGCGCCGGGCGCAGGGCAATGGGCTGACGTTGTGGCAACGCACCGCTGATCTCGGTGATGGCACCAGCAGCCCCGTCGCAGATTTCCAGTATCAGCTGGCTGGCACGTTCCAGCGCGCTGCGCGTGGCAGCAAAGTCCACGCCGCGCTCGAAGCGGTGTGACGCATCGGTCGACAACCCCAGCCGACGCGCACGCCCGGCAATGGCAGCCGGATCAAAGAACGCCGCTTCAAGGAACACCGTGGTCGTGGTGTCGTCCACCGCGCTGGCCGCCCCTCCCAAGATGCCCGCCAATGCCTGCGCGCCGGTATCGTCGGCAATCACCAGCATATCGTCGTCCAACACAACCGCCTGCTCGTTCAGCAGGCGCAGATTTTCTGCCGGCTGCGCCATGCGCACCCGCACGGTACCGCTGAGCTTGGCCGCATCAAAGGCATGCAGCGGTTGACCCAGTTCCAGCAGCACGTAATTGGTGATATCGACCAGGGCGCTGATCGGCCGGACATCGCTGCGTAGCAGTCGCTCGAGCATCCAGTCGGGTGTCGTTGCCGTGGCGTTGACCTGCTCGATGACGCGACCACAATACAGCGGACAGGCGCTGGTCGCGGCCACTTCGACCGACTGCGTGCGCGTGCTGGTGACGGGTGTGGCGGCAATTTGTGGCAAATCAAGCGGTGTTTCAGTCAAGGCAGCCACCTCGCGCGCCACCCCAGCCAGACTCAGGCAATCGCTGCGATTGGGGGTGAGCTTGAGGGTATACAGCGTGTCGTCCAGATGCAGATAGTCACGGATATCCAGCCCCACCGGTGCATCGGCTGGCAGCAGCAACAGGCCGTCAATATTGTCATTCAGCCCCAGCTCACGCGCCGAACACAGCATGCCAGCCGACGCCACGCCGCGCAGCTTGGCATGTTTGATTTCAAACCCCGGCAGCTTCGCGCCGATTTTCGCGCATGGCACGCGTGCGCCTTCATGCACGTTGGGTGCGCCACACACGATTTGCAGGGTTTCGCCGCCGCCCGCATCGACCTGACACACGCGCAAACGATCCGCGTCGGGATGCGGCGCAACCGCCACCACCCGCCCCACGACCACCCCATTGAATTCGGCCGCGACCGGTTCCAGCGCTTCGACTTCGAGTCCGGCCATGGTGAGTAAATGTGACAGCGCAGTACTGTCCAGCGCGGGGTTGACCAGACTGCGTAACCAGCGTTCGGAAAATTTCATGATGAGGACTCGTTAATGAATAACTTGGACATACGCTGGAGTCGGTTTGAGCGCAGGCCAAGGCGCAAGACGCGCGGTTGTGCCATTCACAACAAGTGGATTGCAACGTCGGGATGCGCTCAAAGCGGCCCCAGCCCGAAGGGTTGCAGTGCCAAGGTTTAAATTTGAGGCAGCGGGCGTCTGCGGCGTTGCAAAACTT
>DMQT01000221.1:0-1582 GCA_003455595.1 Betaproteobacteria bacterium | reverse complement strand
CAACGTTTGTTCAAGTTATTCATTAACGAGCCCTTAATTAAATTGCTTGAGAAAGCGCAAATCGTTGGCGAAAAACAGACGCAGGTCATCCACGCTGTAGCGCAGCATGGCGAGTCGCTCGACCCCCATGCCGAAGGCGAAGCCGAGGTATTTCTCGCTGTCCACGTTGACGTGACCGAGCACATTCGGATGCACCATGCCGCAACCCAGCACTTCCAGCCAGCCGGTGTGGCCGCATACCCGGCAGCCGTCGCCGCCGCACATGACGCAGGCAATGTCCATTTCAGCCGACGGTTCGGTGAATGGGAAAAACGATGGGCGGAAGCGTACTTTCAGATCGTCGCGCTCGAAAAAGCGCTGCATGAAATCAGCCAGTACGCCTTTGAGCGCGGCAAAGCTGACGTCTTCATCCACCCACAAACCCTCGACTTGATGAAACATCGGCGTGTGCGTCACGTCCGAATCGCAGCGGTATACGCGCCCCGGCGCAATAATCTTCAACGGCGGCACATGTTCCTGCATGTAACGGATCTGCACCGGCGAAGTATGGGTGCGCAGCAAGTGCTTATCGTCCACATAGAACGTATCGTGCATGGCGCGCGCCGGATGATTTTCCGGGATATTCAACGCGGTAAAGTTGTAGAAATCAGTTTCGATCTCCGGCCCCTCCGCCACTTCGAACCCTAACGAAGCAAACAAAGCCTGAATGCGTGCCAGCGTGCGCGTCACCGGATGCAGCCCGCCGCTACCCTGGCCGCGTCCTGGCAAAGTCACGTCAAGCGTATCGGCCGCCAGCTGACTGTCCAGCTCAGCCTGGCGCAGCGCGTCACGGCACGCTTCTAACGCCTGCTGAATTTGCTCTTTGGCCTGATTGATAAGAGCACCTGCTGCCGGACGCTGCTCTGCCGAGAGCTTGCCGAGTTGCTTCATTTGTTCGGTCAACAGGCCGGTCTTGCCCAGATAGCGGGCTTTCGCCTGTTCCAGTTCGGCCATTTGATTGATGGCAGCAAACTCAGCCAACGCCTCTGCAACTATGTGATCTAAATTTTGCATAATGATTTTTTTGGTTAGAGCATCTCTAAAAAGCCAGCACCATTTACTAGTGGACTGGTTTTTTGCAAACGCCCACAAAAAAGGAGGCCAGCGGCCTCCTTTTTTGAAGCTTTAGCCGCGATTAAGCTGCCAGTTTAGCTTTGGCTTGCTCGGCAAGTTGCGCGAACGCAGGCTTGTCAAACACCGCCAGATCGGCCAGCACTTTACGGTCCAGTACGATTTCGGCTTTCTTCAGGCCGTTCATGAACACGCTGTAACGCATGCCGCACTCACGTGCTGCGGCGTTGATACGCGCGATCCACAAGGCACGGAACTGACGCTTACGCTGACGACGGTCACGATAAGCATATTGTCCCGCCTTCATCACCGCCTGTTTGGCGACACGGTAGACGTTCTTGCGACGACCGCGATAACCTTTGGCAAGGTCGAGGACTTTTTTGTGACGGGCGCGTGCTGTTACACCACGTTTTACTCTTGGCATGTCATATCTCCTTTATGCGTAGGGCAACATGGCGCGTACGGAACGCAT
>DMQT01000086.1:3004-4738 GCA_003455595.1 Betaproteobacteria bacterium | reverse complement strand
CGCAGTGGCTGTCGGCCTCTGCGAAGAATCTTGGCGGCAATCTTGACAGTCTGACCGAGCAAGACCTTGTGCGCCGCGCCAATGCATGTCTGAAAGGGAAACAATGAAAAATCTTCTCATAATTACCGCAATTAGCGCGCTCATCCTTGCGGGGTGTGCATCGACGAACACAGGCATTGTCAAAATCGCCGACGATACCTACATGTACGGCAAGCAGGATTGGATGGGCTATTCAGGCAGTGTCGTCAAGGCGGGGCTGTACAAGGAAGCCAATGCGTTCTGTGAGAGCAATGGAAAGAAGTTTGCGCCGCTCAGTTCGACTGCGGACGATTACAAGCCGTATCAGTCGTCTGCAGGGGCGGAGATTCAATTCACCTGCAAATAGAGGTCAATCCGGATCCAGCCTAACCCCGCCCGAGCGGCGGGTTTTTTCTGCGCCGCGCACCCCTTACGGGTTCTTGCTGGAAAGCTCCTTCCTTTCGGCATATTTTACTATTGCCTGGTATCTCAGGTACCTCGGGTTGCGGTTCACATCCGGAACCGCCTTGATCAGCTTCTGCTGCATCAGGTATAGCAATGCCCACTGCACCGCACCGCGATTCTTTCCAACGCTGCACGCAATCTGTGACCGGCTTTGCCACACCGGGTAGCGCGCGCGCAGCTCACACAAAACCAATTCCGTTGTCGATCCCGGAAGAATCATCCCGGCCGGTCGTGGGTTGTAATAACTGGGGGGTCGGGGTCTCTGCTGCTTCTGCAACAACAGCAGCTGCCACACCATGGTGGTGATGCCGGACGTACCCGGTTTATCCAAGATTCATCCCATGTCAATGGTTACTGGTTCCTCTTGTTCAGGCCGTCAGTGCCGTATTCGGCAGCGCCCACAACCAACCACCGAGAAAACCCGCTTTGCTCTTCACCACGCCAAGACGCTCAGCAGCGCGTTGCAGCGTGCGCTCCGGAAATCCTGAACCTTCGGCTGCGGCAATGATCTCAGCCACGCCACGGGGGCCGTCCTTGAGGATGTCGGCCAGGAAGTCTGAAATCCGGACATCTCTGGTCATTTCAAAACCGCCCGCCACGGTGTCGCCTTCGGTATTCCCGGTGGTTTCAGCCAAAATTACAGCTACGATCTCAGGCCACAACTCCCGCCCTGTTCGGACATCGTATACATCAATATTTGGCTGATAGCCGATGCAACGGCCTGGCGCATGGATATAGGGTCGGTAGCTGCCGGAAACGAAGTCCAGTTTTCCATGGGCTGCGACGAAGCACGTCTGCGTGGCTGTCAGATTGACGCAGCTGTCACAGGAGCGCGGGATCTCGGCGGTGGCCAAGCCGTAATCCTTGCCAGCACGAATACCGGGTTCCGGATTCTCCACCCGCGGCACAAGGTCCTCAGTCTGGTTCGTCATCGGATACATGAAGCCCAGCACCTTGGAATCCCCGCGCATCGCAAAGTCGGTCGAGACCTCGCGCCCTTGGTAGGCCGCATGCCGTGGATGCTCGCCCTTATCGATAGCGCGCTTGTATTCGCCAATGCGGGTGCTCATCTCGAACGCATCGGCGATGGTCTCCACGGCATTCAGGAGCTTGTCCGGCGCATCGAGCACAGTGCGGTAGTCGATGCCCTGCCTGGAGTAGAACCGCTCCAGCTTCGCTTTGAACCGCGAATCGTCCATGTAGATCGAGGACAACCCACCACCGTTGGCGATGTAATCCTTGTACAGCGGG
>DMQT01000086.1:0-2940 GCA_003455595.1 Betaproteobacteria bacterium | reverse complement strand
ATCCTTGTACAGCGGGTCGTGCGTCATCCGCAGCCGCATGCCCTGCAGCGAGTCCATCACTGGGCGAAAACCGGAACGGGACATGATGCTGCCCATGATGGTGTCGCGCGCAATATTCGCCACCATGAAGTCGGGAGTCAGTGTGATCGATGTCTGGCCTATGCGCTTGGGCAGCCCCAACCACTTCACGATCCAGTGCTTGGGCGGACGGTCCAGGGCCGACAGCGCGCGGTACAAAACAGGGTCGCCCACTTCGTACCATGTGGGTTTTCCATCCTTGAGCACCGCCAAGACATTCCCGCCCGCCGGGGGCTGATTGCCGACGAATAATTCCATCATGCCCGGCGACTTTGTCAGGTCGGTATCGAGATCCTCGATCAGCTTGCGCACGTTATTCGGCAAATCCGGCGCGTGGCGATCAATGCCCATGGCCTTGAGCAACCCGTCAAGCGCCTGCTGCTTATCCACCTTGACGGGCCTGGTCTCGGCATCGATCTTCACCATGAACTTGCCGCCGCCGGTTTCGTTGGCGAGCGCGGCAATCTTCAAGCGTGCCTCGTTCTTCACGGACTTGTCGATGAGCTGCGCGGCGTTGCTGACCATGTTGCCAAGCACGTCGCGAATATTCTCGGTACCGCCCGTCAGGGCCTTGATTCCGCTCCAGTCGCCTGGCTTGCCCTTGAATCCGTCGGTCGAGCCCACCCGTTGGAACGGAAGATACTGCGTGCGCTTGCGTTTTTAACCTGGGGCGGTTTGTCCATGAATTGTCACGCACCAGGGTGGCAATCCTTCGCCGTGATGTCGAGACCGACAAAGCTCGAGACTGTCAGCCAAGTTACAAGGTACTGTGACGCGCCGTGATTTAAGCCACCTTGCCGGGTCTGCATGATGAGCTGGCGTTCCAACATCTCATCCTTTGCGCGATGAATAACGTCATCAGATTTCCAGCCGCGTGTTTTCAGCCATTTGGAGGTTAACTGCAAGTGACCATTGTTACGGCCATTCAATTGCCGCACCAGCTCCAGCAGCAGAGCCTTTGCCGGATAACTGGCGCCAGTGAAAGCCACGCTATCAAGCACGGCGTGCGGTATCGCGGAATAGCTGCCGGTGGGCGTTTCGAGTTGGCGTTTAATCCTAGCCATGATTCGCCTCCCTCTGCATAAAGCTTCGTATTTCCATGCCGGCCGTAAACGTCCCGACAAGCTTGTGATAATCATTAAAATCACCGCTGCTCGGCATGTAATAGGGCAAACGTGTCACCTTCACCGCACGCTCTCCTGTGCCGCTTTCGTCGTTGTCTGCGATGACTATGCCGCGCCCTGCTGCCGTCGCCATTGCCTGCATGTTCCCAGCTGAAAAACAGATATGCACATGGCAACGGATATTCATCGCGGCCATGACAGCGTGTATTGATAGGCCAGTGGCATAGCCTTCGCACCACACGTCAATACCGTGACCGTCGAGCGCATATTCGGCTCCCGAGCAGCGTTGCCCATACAGAAATTTTTTAACGCCGTGGCGGTCGATTTGCTGGCATCCAACGATCTGCTTGCCTACCCGCATTGGGATCACAAGCAGGTTATTGTCATCGGCGTGATAAACCAGCCCGCGCATTTCCGGGAAGCCTTTGCCATCCAGGTATGCGTGCTGCTCGAATATTGATTTGCGGATGATAGCGGTGGCCTTGTCTACCGCAGATTGACGCCCGGCGGCCAATCGTCGATCCGCGTCCGCTCGCATTTTCTGGATGACGTGCAAGTCGATTTTTACGGCGCTGCCCCTGTCCGGGAACCACGTAGCCGGTTCTGTCATGGTCGCGTGGTTTTGAACGAAGGCGACATCTCCCAGGTGCTTATAAGCGCCGTTCCTGCTGTGCGGCTTACCGGTTCCCACCGTCGAGGATTAAACCGTCGAGCACGGTGACCGGCTGATTCAAGCCATGCGCCTTGATGTCAGCCTTGATGGCGTCGAAGTCGGCGCCGGACATTCTTGGGAAAATGCTGCAGAGCGAGTGAAGTTCAAGGTGGCTCATCTCAAGCACCCCGCAGTCTGAGGGAATGCAACAGCCAAGTGGCCCAGGAAGCAGGGAGCAATCCCCGAATCGCAGCGGCAACAATAAGCCGCTTGATGAGCGCCGCACCGTGCATGGCATGCTTTGTTCTGAGGCTCCCTGCCTTGTTTCCCTTGACGCCGCCGGCTCCACCCGACGGCGTTTTCATTTGGTCAGGAGGCAACATGGCTGACCTCCTTTCCTGCCGCGGCACTACGCTTCTAGCGCTTCGCTTCGGCTGCCAAGGATGCTCTGCTGCGAAGTGTCGCTTGCAACGCTGCCCGGTTGCGCTCGGCCGCTGCCGAGGTTTTCTCAAGCCAGTCCGCGATGTCAGTTGATTTCCAGCGGTGAGACTGCTTCGAGATCATGTCGCCTTCGGGGAATTCTCCCCGCGAGATGAGATCGTAAATTTTAGTTTTTGAATGTCCTGTAGCGTTGCAAACCGCTTGCATCTTGAGGTAGGTGAACGGTAGATCGTGCATAGCAATTCCTTAAGGAATTACGCCATGCCTCCCCTCGGGCGAAAATGAGGGTTTTAGCGCAGGTTTGGGCGATGTTCACCCCCAGACCTTTGTTCAGCGTTGTCTCACTCAGCCGTTAGGCTTACCTGGATTCAAACATTCAACACTGGTGATGCGCGATTACTGAGCAGTTCGCATCATGTCATGCATGGTTCGGTTTGAACTACTCAGGTTCTTTTTGGAAAGATGCCGATACTGTGCCGGGAGCGATGTAACGTGATCCGGTATTTTGATGGTAGATTTTGGCCAAGCGATGTTGCAGGGCAAGACCGTAGGTAAGAACTTTGCGGATAGAAAATAAAATATTTCTTTATTTTCAATTAGATAGAATATGTTATTGGCGGAGATGGCGGGATTCGAACCCGCGTT
>DMQT01000075.1:463-5560 GCA_003455595.1 Betaproteobacteria bacterium | reverse complement strand
AGCTGCTGTTGCGCATCGCGCAGCGCGTCATCCAGCGCATCAACTTCTTCTGTCAGGCTATCTCGCTGCGCAATCAACTCATCCGCTTCCAGCGCGAGGTATTCAATTTCACGCTGCCGTGCCAGCACGCCCTGTCCGGCGCTGTGTTCAGCATGAAACCGCACGCTATGGCGTGTGAAAACATGGCCTTGCGGGCACACCACACAGGCACCGTCGGCGAGTTGATGGCGGGCGGCCTCGGCGGCCAATGCATCGTCTGCCACATACACGTGAACCAGCCAGTCGTACAATGCCCCGCCCTGCCCGCTTTTGAGTTGAATTTTGTCCAGCAGCCGGGGCAAACCACTACTGCCCACAAGCAGCGCACTGGCGGTGGCATCAAACAGGCTCACACGTACTGGCGGCGCGTCGGCCAATAGCGCATCAAGCCGGATTTCTGGCTGGCTGATGGCGTTAACGTATTCCCTCAGCACTGCTTCCAGCGCGGTTTCCCAGCCCGCGTCAACGACGATTCGCTGCCACAGACGCGGCAGTGAGTCGAGCTGGTGGCGGTGCAGCCAGGCATCTAGCTGCGCATTGCTGTCAACGTGACTCTGTATTTTGCGCAGACCCGCCAGCTGGCCTTCGACCTGGTGCAGGCGACGCGTCACGTCTTCCAGCTGCTGGCGTAGCGGCTGACGCTGTCGTTCCAGCGCGGGTAGTGTGTATTGCGCAGCGTCGAGTGCGGCGCGCGCCCTGTCCAGCTCGCTACTCAGACGCAGCAATTCTGCTTCGCTGTGCGCCAATGCCGCATGGTCGAGTTGCGGCAGGCCGCCCGTTTCGTGCTGCAAACGGGTCAGGCGTGCCTGCAGTTGTTGCAGCGTTTTGGCAGCATGCTGCTGGTGCGTTTCATCAATCTGGCGCGACTGCTCGCACAGCGATAGTTCGCGCTGTACGTCCGCCATGCGCGCCTGCGTATCATGCAACAGCGTAGTGACTTCAGGCAGTGCATCACTCACTTCCTGATACGCCATTTCCGCGTCTTCCAGGCTGCTGCCGGCGTCTTGCATGCGCTGTTGCCATTGCACCAGGCTGGCTTCCATATCGCGACGTTGCTGCGTCAGGCTGTCGCGCTGGGCAATCAGATGGGTGATTTGCACCGCCAGCCGGGTGCGTGTTTCAGCTTGATGACGCAGCGCCTGTTCGAGACGCGAGACTTCCGCCGTGGCCGCATAAAACTCGCCTTGCGCGTCATTCAGCGCCGCGCTGGCGGCTTCGTGTGCGGCACGCGTGGATTCGATCTCGGTTTCGCTGGCGCGTAATTGCGCGGTCTGCGCCTCGATCTGGATACCGGCTTCATCAATCTGCCGGGTGTAACGCTCGCGGCTGGTTTGCGCATCGCGCTTTTTAACCAGCCAGAGCAATTGTTGCGCGGTTTTCAGCTCGGTTTGCAAGCTGTGATAGTGACGCGCTACCTCGGCCTGGGTTTGCAGACGCGCAATCTGCTCGTTCAATTCACGCCGGATGTCGTCCAGCCGCAGCAGGTTATCGCGTGTATCGCGCAAGCGGGTTTCGGTTTCGCGGCGGCGCTCCTTGTATTTCGATATACCCGCTGCCTCTTCGAGAAAGCCGCGCAACTCGTCGGGCTTGGCCTCAATAATGCGCGAAATCATGCCCTGCTCGATGATCGCGTAGGAGGTTTTGGTGCCCAGCCCGGTGCCGAGGAAAATATCCACCAGATCGCGGCGGCGCACGTGCTGATTGTTGATGTGGTAACTCGACTCGCCGTTGCGCGTGAGCACGCGCTTGACCGAAATCTCGGCGTAGGCCGCCCACTGCCCCGGCGCTTTGCCCAGACTGTTATCGAACACCAGCTCGACCGAGGCGCGCGACACCGGTTTGCGTGAACCCGAGCCGTTAAAAATCACGTCTTCCATGCTCGCGCCGCGCAGTTGCTTGGCTTGCGATTCGCCCAGCACCCAACGTACCGCGTCGATCACATTCGATTTGCCGCAGCCGTTCGGCCCCACCACGCCGACCATCTGGCCGATGATGGGAATGACGGTGGGATCGACAAAGGACTTGAACCCGGCAAGTTTGATGGCGGACAGGCGCATGCGTATGAAAGTGTGAAAAGTTCTTATAATGGTGAATTCGAGGCCGATTTTACCCGAATTGCGCCGCAAATTGCCCCGGACCCTCAGCACATGGTTTACCTTGGCCTGGATTTTGGCACCTCGGGCGCCCGCGCCTGCGTCATTGATCACACCGACACACTGCTGCATGACGGCCACGTGGCGTTTGCCGCCGAGGACAACACGGCAGACTGGCGTGCCGCGCTATTCGAACTGCTGGCGGGCATACCGCCCAAGCTGCGTACGGGTTTGCAGGCGCTGGCGATAGACGGTACGTCGGGTACGGTATTGCTCACCGATGCGAACTTTGAACCGCTATTGCCTGCCCAGCTCTACAACGACGCCTGCGCGCATGATCCGGCGCTGCCTGTCGCGTTAGCCAAAGGCGAATGGCTGCGTCAGCGCGCACCGGCTGCGCGGCATTTTTTCCACCAGGCCGATTGGCTGGCGACGCTGCTTACCGGCAAACCGGGCGTGAGCGACTATCACAACGCCCTCAAAACCGGCTTCGATCCAGTCAATCTGCGCTGGCCTGCGTGGATGGATACCCTGCCCCTGCGCCCGCTGCTGCCAGAAGTGGTTGCACCCGGTACGAAAATCGCGCCCATCAGCCGCCGTTTGGCACGCCATTTCAACCTTAATCCGGTTTGCACGGTACGCGCGGGCACCACCGACAGCATCGCCGCGTTCATCGCCGCCGATGTGCATGAACCCGGCGTGGCCGTCACCTCACTCGGCACCACGCTGGTATTGAAACTGCTCTCGTATACCCGCGTCGAAGCGCCTGAATACGGCGTGTACAGCCATAAGTTCGGGCGTCTATGGCTGGCGGGCGGCGCATCCAATAGTGGCGGCGGCGTACTGCGCCAGCATTTCAGTGATGCGCAATTAGCCAGCCTGAGCGCACAGATCAACCCGCACATAGCCAGCTCGCTCGATTACATTCCCCTGCCCCGCCCAGGCGAACGTTTTCCCGTCAACGACCCTAAACTCATGCCCCGGCTGACGCCCCGCCCGGACGATGACGCGCTGTTCCTGCACGGCATGCTGGAAGGCATGGCGCGCATCGAGGTGCAAGGCTACGCACGGCTTGCCGAATTGGGTGCGACGCCTTTGCGCGCCGTGGTCAGCGCGGGTGGCGGCGCTAAAAATGCTGTCTGGCAACAAATCCGGCAGCACTGCCTGGGCGTGCCTGTCAGCGTGGCAAAACACGCCGATGCGGCGTTTGGCAGCGCCCGTCTGGCTCGATTAGGTGAGGCCTTGCTACCATGATTTACGTCACCGACAGCATCTCGCTCGACGAGCGCGAAATTCAGGAAGACTTTGTCCGCGCCTCCGGCCCGGGCGGGCAGAACGTCAACAAGGTATCGACGGCGGTGCAACTGCGCTTCGACGTGATGCGCTCCCCCTCCCTGCCCGATTTCGTGCGTGAGCGCCTGATCGTGCTGGCCGGCCGACGTCTCAGCAACGACGGCGTGCTGGTCATCAGTGCCGAGCGCTTTAGCAGCCAGCGCCGCAACCGCGACGACGCGCTGGCAAGGCTGATAGCCCTGATCCGCGCCGCTTGCGAAGTCGACAAACCGCGCCGCGCCACGCGTCCAACGCTGGCATCCAAAAAACGCCGGCTCGAAGGCAAGCAGCGGCGCGGCGTCATCAAGAAAACCCGCCAACCGGTCGGGTCGGAATAATTTTTTCATACAAAATGGGTGTGCATGGCGCAACTCGCACGCCCCACCGCCGTCATACTGCCGCAACCCGCATCAGCGGAAGGAAAACAGCATGCCACTCACCACACTCGACCTGCTCGGTAATCCTCTGGCGTGAACGGCACCTTCCGTTCGCTCGGCAACTATAACTACCGCCTGTGGGCGGGCGGCGCCATGGTGTCGAATATCGGCACCTGGATGCAGCGCACCGCGCAGGACTGGCTGGTACTGACCGAGCTGACCCAGCACAGCGCCACCGCCGTCGGCATTGTCATGTCGCTCCAGTTCGGCCCCCAGCTACTGTTGCTGCCGCTGACCGGTTTCGCCGCCGACCATTTTGACCGGCGCAAGATTCTGCTTGCAACCCAGGCGGGCATGGGCGCACTGGCGCTGGGATTGGGCTTGCTCACGGTGATGGGCGCCGTCCAGCTATGGCACGTCTACGTGTTTGCGTTTTTGCTCGGCTGCGTCGCGGCGTTTGACGCCCCCGCGCGGCAGACTTTTGTGTCCGATCTGGTGGGCGAGTCCGACCTGTCGAACGCAGTCGCGCTCAATTCCACCTCGTTCAACCTCGCGCGGATGATCGGCCCGGCGGTCGCTGGTGTGCTTATCGCCGTCGTCGGCACCGGCTGGGTGTTCCTGATCAACGCCGCATCATTTGCCGCCGTCATCGGCTCACTCTATCTGCTGCGTATCAGCCAATTGCATCGGCGACACAACGCCTCACCCAGCCGGGGCAGCCTGGTCGAAGGCTTCCGCTATGTATGGCGCCGCCCCGACCTCAAAGCCGTGCTGTTGATGCTGTTTTTGCTCAGTACCTTCGGGCTCAACTTCCCGATTTTCATCTCTACCATGTCGGTCACCGTATTTCATAGCGACGCCAGCCAATACGGGCTGCTGACCTCAATCTTTGCCATCGGCTCGGTTATCGGGGCGTTATTGGCCGCCCGCCGCCCCCGACCGCGCATGACCAACCTGCTCGCCGGTGCCAGCCTGTTCGGCGTCGGCTGCGCATTGGCCGCGATCATGCCCGGTTACGGGCTGTTTGCGCTGATGCTCATCCTCATTGGCGTCTCTGCGCAAACCTTCACTACCTCGGCCAACAGCACCGTCCAGCTGTCTACCGAACCCGGCATGCGCGGTCGCGTGATGGCGATTTTCCTGGCCATCTTCTTTGGCGGCACGCCCTTCGGCGCGCCCATCGTCGGCTGGGTGGCGGATACCTACGGCGCACGCTGGGCGTTAGGCATCGGCGCGGCATCGGGTTTTGCGGCGGT
>DMQT01000075.1:0-336 GCA_003455595.1 Betaproteobacteria bacterium | reverse complement strand
CCCGGCGCCTGCACGTCAGCATCGATCCCGCCGCACTCTGAGCTGCCGCATTCAAGCCCGCGCCGTCGCCTGAAACCACGCCACGTCAATCACAAACGTGCCGTCCGGCTGCACCCTGAAATACGCCTGGACTGCATCCGAAGCCTGCGCAAACACGTCACGCTCCGCTGTCTGGATCAGCCGTTAAAAACGCTTGGGATGGCTAAAACACCAGCACGCCAAGCAACACGCCAAACACCAGCACGATCAGGAAAATAATCAGCGCGATGAAAAACAGAATTTTGGCAATGCCTTTGGCGCCTGCTGCGACGTCAGTAAAGCCAAGAAACCCCGCAA
>DMQT01000112.1:3420-6578 GCA_003455595.1 Betaproteobacteria bacterium | reverse complement strand
GGCACGCCCGCACGATGGCGGTAATTTCCTCATAAAACCCCATGTCCACCATCCGGTCCGCCTCATCCAGCACCAGCATCTGCACGGTTGATAAGTCGATAGTACTACGCCCGATATGATCGAGCATGCGCCCCGGCGTGCCAACGATAATATGCGCGCCATGCTCCAGCGACGCGACCTGCGGCGCCATTGGCGAGCCGCCGCATAATGTCAGCACCTTGATATTGCTGGCAAACCGTGCCAGCTGACGCAACGATGCCGCTACCTGATCCGCCAGCTCCCGCGTTGGGCACAGCACCAGCGCCTGAATCGAAAAGTAAGCCGGATTAAGCTTGTGCAGGATGCCGATACCAAACGCAGCAGTCTTGCCGCTACCGGTTTTCGCCTGCGCAATCAGATCGCGCCCCGCCAGAATCTGCGGCAAACTTTGCGCCTGTATCGGCGTCATCTGCTGATAACCCAGCGCGTCAAGATTGCTCAAAAACGCCGGTGACAAAGGCAAGCTGGAAAAAGAAGTGGGGTTCATGATGGTCTGCTGGCATGCGCCAGACGTTGCTGCACGGGGGGCGTATCGTAACAGCTTGAGGGATGCCGTGGAAAATGCGGTGCGGGCGTTACTGAATGGCTCAATTCAAACTGCTGTATATGAATCGACTTTCCCCATGGCTGAGTGTCAGGCTTGTGGCTTAATCCTCAAACGTCACCGCATCTGCAGGCATATTTGCAATTGTTCCATTGCCATTTCGGCCCCTGTCGAGCTTAACGATTCCAGCAAGCCGCCACTGCGCCACCCGAGCCCTGCACGCCAGTGTTGGTTATGGTATACGTACCGCATGCATCAAGAGCCATGCTACTGCCGGCTGTAGGCGTGGCAGAGAGAGTGAAACACTGCGTTCCAGAACAAGGTGCTGCGGCTGGAAAGCCCACCGCGATGTCATACAATTTGGTACCGTTAATCGGGCTTCGCGTACGCGGTAGGGCGATCGCTGCGCCAGCACTATCCAGGTCATACCGATTGGCGGTAGTGAAATTACGCTCCAGAAACTGCACATCCTCCATTAACAACGCGCGTGCGTCAGCGCGGTTGGCGCGCTGCACATATTGCGTGTAAGCCGGATAAGCAATCGCCGCAAGAATGCCGATGATCGCCACCGTGACCATCAACTCAATCAGGGTAAAGCCGTGCTTCGTTTTCATGGTTTGGCCTTCCGTGATTCCGGATTAACCATCAACACTACGCGCTCAACCTGCGGCGTGCGCTGCGTATGCGATGACTTGATCCAAAACTGTACCCAGTCACCTGCCTTGATCTGTGCCGCCTGCATCGCCCTGCCATTGGTATTCACAAAACGTACGCCGCCTTCGAAGCTGTATGTCACGCCATTGATACGAAAAGTTTGCGCTGCTACATCAATCGCATCGAGTTTGCCCATGCTCATGACGCTTTGCACCTTGGGAACACCACGCGACTTGGCGTCGACATTAGCCGAACCTGCTGCATCAGGCTGGCGTGTCATTGTTACCGCCAGCACCGAATGCGCGGATAGTATTGCCGCCAGAAGAGGAACTAAAAAATATTTTGTATTCATAATTACGCTCCTCATTGAAGTATTTCACGCCAAGTACTACGTCCGGTTTTGGGCTGGCCCGAATTTAACACCGTAGAGATAGTTTTATTGGACAGACTCAGCCGCTTTAGCAAAACGCCATCTGGGCCACCTGATCCATTCGTATTAGTTTGCAGGCGAACCGCACTGGGGATGGCGTCTTGCTGTACACCAGCAGGATAATTACCCGGTGAACCAACATAATCATTGGTATCAATCACACCATCTCCATTTACGTCAAAAGTGGGGGCAGTAAACGCACCACCCGTAGACAAGTCCAACTCCATCAGCCAGCCCGTACCACCTGTTGAGCAGGCAGCTGTAGAGGGGATCACCGTGGTGAAAATCACGCGCTTGCTATCCGTACTGGATTCTGACACCACCCTTTCGCCGCTTGCAGGCAAACTTAGCGACCAGCCATGTACCGTACCACCTGCCCAGTTAACCGCGNNACTTGATACCGTGCGATACGTTTTTGTCACCGTACCGACGGGTGTGGTTGGTGTGGCTGCCGAGTTAGTGAAAGTATCCGCTGCTGAGCACGCTGAGCCAGCACACGTCTGCACTGTAGTTGTTCCACTTGCTGAGGTTGTGACCGTGCTGACGATGGTTCGGGTCACGGTTTGCGCGACCACCGCGCTGTTTGCAACTGTCGCACCGTTATCCTGGATACCGTAAAAAGTCTGACTGGATGTATTTGCAGGGTCAGTCGTTTCAAGATATTTGCCAGTGCCAAACGTCACCATCCAGCCATAGCTACTTCCCGATGGATGTGTAATCACATCAGGTGCAGCCGTGATCGGCTGACGATTGGTGCTGGCGCCTTTGGCAACAAAAAGCGGGGCAGGGTTTGAACCGGAAACATATGCCGACCCCCAACTACTTGGCGACGCCGCACTTATGTCAAATTTCCACATATTACCTGCAAGGTCGCCGGCGTATACCACATCGGCTGTGCTGTTACCGTCCTGATCGACCGCTGTTGGTGTTGCCAAACCATTGGGCGTTGTTGTCGTACCGTAGCCTGTGTCGATTTTCTTGATTAACGCGCCTGTTTCCAGATCAACGATAAACAACACTGCATGACCCGTTGCGCTCACATTACCGTCCGCATCGGTGTTGTTATAACCGTTACCAAAAATCGCTGCCCATTTGCCATTGTTGAGCTTCACGATTGAAGGCTGGCTGAAACTGTAACCCAAATCAGCATCCTGCGTATCGGTGAACTCCCAACGCGCCAGCGAGGCTGCGTTAGACTCACTGAAAGTACTAGGATCAGTCACATCCAGCGCAAAGAAGCCCTGCCCACCACCTGCCAGACCGGATACCAGCACTGTATGCCAAGCACCACTGTAAAAGCCATCCAGAACTGTAGGCGAGCCATCTGCGAAATAATCATGCGTATAGTTAGTGGAAGTTAACCGCGAGAGCTTGCTGTATACCTGACTAGGCACATACGCCAATTTCTCATCGCCTGTCGTCGCGTTAAACCCGTGCATCATGCCGTCATTGGCACCAACATAAATCATGGGGGTACGGCTCAGCCAGCTC
>DMQT01000112.1:0-3387 GCA_003455595.1 Betaproteobacteria bacterium | reverse complement strand
AGTAAGGCGCAGATTCCAACGTATCCGACAGATTGCTGGACGGCGCACCCACATAAAATGGCGCTGAATTGACGATATCCCCGAGCTTTGTAACAGTGCGTGGCCGGAATGTAGGTGTACAGGTCGTTGCAGGAGCAACGGGTGTGCATGTTTCATAAGTTGCATCTCCCCGCAGATAGTTCAGACGGCTAGCACCGCTGGTATCCGAAGTTGCCGTATATGGCATGGTATTAANNATTAAGTGCTGATACTTGTGTTGCATCCATCTCTGTACTGGTTGGCAACAGTGAATTGGCTGGCCAACGGAAACGAATACCTGTCGAGTTGCTGGGCTTGAAAGTAATGATATTTCTGCCAGTGCTGTAATTTTGCGCATTCACCTGAAGCGCCGCATTCCAGGCAGTCGGCGAAGTAACAGGCGCACCCGTTGATGTATTGATATTAAATGCCACCAAGTCGCCAGACCAATCACCCGAGTTAAATTGCCCCTGATACAACTTGCCCCCTGCGACCACGCTACCAGACGTTAATGCCACCGCAGCAGCCGAACCTGACTGCGCTAAAATATTGTTGAAGATACTGTTAAAAGTCGAATTTAAAGTTGCCAGGTTATTTGCTCTGTAAGCTGTTCCATTGGCACCAGCATTTTGCATAGCGGTGGTTAGACCAGCAGCGGCCATCTGATCCAGCGGATTGGTAATGCTGTTATTGACGAAGTAATCGTCAGTAAATGTAGGCAACGCAAATCCGATGACATAAGTCCCAACTGGACGGCTCGCTGACTTCAGATTACCAACCGCAGTGACCGCATTTGCCATTTCTGTCGCTGAATAGGGCTGTCCAGCACCGTAAGTAACCGCCCCCCCTGCAGCTGTCACATTAGCCAGCCCGTTGGTCAGGAAAACTGCAAAATCTTTATTGCACGAAGACGGCAAAGCAGGAAGTGTCGCATAAGAAGGAGGTGGATTGCCCTGATTCGCTCCAAAATTAGCCGTGGCGCTATTGAAATAATCTTTAGCTGTCTGAAAAAGACCCGTAATCGGTGACAAGCCTGCGTTTTGCAAGGGTGCATTAAGATTGGTCGTCGTGTTACCCCCCGCGATACCACTAGGATTAGTATTATATGCGGTGCCATTCCAGGTTGGCACCACGCTCGTCGCCAACTTGAGACCAAGTGCATTGGCTTGCGTTGAATCAAGCGTTTTTATTGGCACATGCAAGTAACCCAGGCCAGGACTGCCATTGCTATACCAAGTTGGACTAACATCCAACGGGATGGCAAGGCGGGTACCAAAATTATGAATGTTTTGCGCGAAATCACTGTCTGTTGGGTTAAAGACACCATTGAAAGCAAAATTGGTGTAACCAGCCCCGACTGAACCGGGTGCTGCATCAGATGCAGTAACATTCCCGCCAGTCTTTACTCCATAACAAGCATAATTATTGGCGCCAGGACCATTATCGAAAGTTGATGTAGTGGAGTAGCAGAACAATGGACCGGGAGCAGACGAATACGATGGGAGATTGACGTTGTAATACACGCAGTCAACCTGAGTGCCACTTGACGTTGTGCACAGCCCCGTTGCATTTGGGCTGGTAGGATTTGGCATGCTGTACTTCTTGGTCGTGCTGACGCGCGAACCACTGTATGACGCCAGGAAGTTAACTTGGTCGTAGCTGGCATCATAGCCTGCCTGCTGAACATAAAACGGCACCGTATTAGTCAAATTGTCATTCGGGTTATTGCTGGACGAAAACTGCTGATATGCCATCAGTCCCATATTGATTTTGCCAGTGTAGTTCGATACCAGCGTACGCGCCGCGGTCCGCGCAATTTCAGACTTGCTTGCGGGACTACTACTCCCTACCGCCAGCCCCGTCGGGTCTTCGTCCATGTTGTTGCCGTTGCTGAACATCAGCAGCACGTTCGCTTTGGCTGATGTAGTAACAAACAGAGGCACGCTGCTCAAGGCCAGCGAAGCGGGAATGGCATTGGCACTCCAGACGCCAAGCACAGCGGCGGCCAGCAGAGAGTAGTAGAAATTCGGACGATGTAAGTGAGCCATGCTGACCTCCACTAGAAATACAGATAAGTTGCTTGTGTCGTCGCCTGCACCTCGGGCGCCAGACCCCAGCCGCGCGCGGTCACGCGAAAGGGTGTGCTGGTGCCACCGGATGAGCTACGTCCAATACCACGACTGTTACCACTGACCGCAGGCACATCCGGTAACAGCTCAATAATGAATTGGGGCTGACTGGAAAGCCCTGCCAGAGCTGTGCCAGAATAAGTCAGCGCATTGGCACTTTGGGTGGTCTGACCAAACGGAAATACGGTATTCCATATGGGCGTGCCACTGGTGGATGGTAGGCACAGGCCTGCAGCACAGCCAGAGGCAAAACCACTCACGCTGCTGACACTCCCGCCGCGCACCTTGAGCACACCTTCACGCAGAGCGGCTTCCGCCGCCTGAAATGCGGCATCCTGATTCAGTGCATTCGCGGCCATTTTCTCATCCAGGCTGGTGGTGCGCATGGCGGCCACGGCGAGCAGCGTGAGCACCACCATGAAAATAAGCCCGGTGATGAGGGCTGCGCCTTGCTGTGTGTGTTTGATCAACATGGTAAGAGGCTCTCCGATCAGGGCAAACGGTTACGCAGCCCCACCGTGGTGGTGAAAACCTGGTGCAAGCGCAGGCGGTCAACGGCAGCAGCGGCTGGCGTTATGGCAGACAGACTTGTCGCTGTATTTCCGAAATATTGATATGTCTGCGGGCCTGACAGTACGTTCTCTGCACTGACCATCAGCAGGCTGATGCGTGCGCTGACGACACGTGTCCAGTCAGGCACATTGCCGGCTGAGTAGTATATGTCTGCTGTATCAATGGTTGAGCCGTTGCTGTCATAGCCATAAACCACCTGCATGTCCCATACGTTGTCGGCCAATTCGACAGTGCCGTCATTAAGTGTGGAACGATACAGCGATCGGCCGCCGCTGGGATTGGTCCCAATAAAGTAAGTGTATTGATCCGTTTTCATCACAAAGGCGTCTGGTCCATAAGTACCACTCACGCGGTTACTTGAGTTGGAGCCTGAACCATAGGTAAGCGTTACCGTGCCAGAACTGCCGGGGACATTGGAAACCTTGAAAATATCTGCATTGATACAGTTGGTGACCGTCAAGACATCACCTTGCTTGAAACCATAAGGATTACCCGGCCCCACCTGGGCGTTCGTGTTTGATGGATCCAGATTGCCAGTCAGATTCACCCCGCCTCCAAATGCTGCAAATACCTGAATCACATCGCCTGCCGGACGGGTGATACCGCCGTAGCTTGCCGCACCTGCGCCGCTGTCAAACCCCAGAAACGCATTTGTGGCGTTCATGAT